>NZ_JBHVER010000037.1:0-48611 GCF_042802195.1 Kitasatospora sp. NPDC057500
GTGCCCGCCCGGACGGGCCACGGCCGCCGCGTACCCGCCCCGGCCGGCGGGCCGACCGCCGAGGCTGGACGTCCCGGCCGGACCACCGTGAAGGAGGACCCCCGCATGACCGGACCCGACCCCGCCCGCGCGGCCGTCCCGGCGGCGCTCGACCGGGCCGCCGCCACCGCGCACCTCAACGCCTTCATCACCCTGGACGCCGAGGGCGCACTCGCCGAGGCGGCCCGCCGCGACGCCCGGGGCGGCCCCGCGGGCTGGTGCCTGGTGGTCAAGGACAACATCCATGTCGCCGGCCTGCCCAACACCGCGGGCACCCCCGCCCTGCGCGGCTTCGTCCCCCGCGCCGACGCGCCCGTGGTGGCCGCCCTGCGCGCGGCGGGGGCGATCGTGCTGGGCAAGACCAACCTGCACGAGCTGTCGATGGGCGCCACCTCCTGCAACCGGACCTTCGGCGCCGTCGGCAACGCCGCCGACCCGGCGCTCTTCGCGGGCGGCAGCAGCGGCGGGACGGCCGCCGCGGTGGCGGCCGGTGTCGCGGACGCCGGGCTCGGCACCGACACCGGCGGCTCGGTCACCGTCCCGGCGGCGCTGTGCGGCGTCTACGGCCTGCGGCCCAGCGCCGGCCGCTACCCCGCCGGCGGCATCACCCCGCTGTCCACCACCCGGGACACCCCGGGGCCGATCGCCCGCACGCTGGAGCGGCTCACCGCCCTGGACGCGCTGGTCACCGGGGAGAACGGCAGCACGCCGCCCCCGGACCGCCCGCTGCGGCTCGGCCTGCCCCGGCAGGTGTTCGCCGAGGACCTGGACGGCCCGGTCCGGGCGGCCTGGGAGGCGGGCGTCGACCGGCTGGCCGCCGGGGGCGTCGTGTGGGTACCCGTGGACACCGCCCACCTGGCCGAGTTCGACGAACGGATCGGCTTCCCCCTGGTCTTCGGCGAGTTCGCCGCCGCGCTGGCCCGCTACCTCGACGTCCACGGCACCGGGCTCACCCCGGAGGCCGTGCTGGACGCGGCGGGCGATCCCGCCGTCGGCGAGGTGCTGAAGGCCTGCGCCCTGCCCTCCGGCCCGGGGTACCCGGGGCCCGCCGCGCTGGCGGCGGCGGTCGCGGAGCGCCGGGCGATGCAGGCCGCGTACGCCGAACTCCTCGCCGCCGACGGACTGGACGCGCTGGCCGCACCCACCGTCCCGGTCTGCGCGCGGCCGCTGCACCGCTACGAGGACACCCTCCCGCTGAACGGCCGCAACGCGCCCACCTTCGCCACGCTGGTCCGCAACACCTCCCCCGCCGCCACCGCGGGCCAGCCCTCGGTGACGGTGCCGCTGCCGGCCACCGACTCGCCGCCGGTCGGCCTGCAACTGATCGGACGGCGCACGGGCGACCGGGAGCTGCTGGCCGCGGCCGCCCGGGTCGACGCCCTGCTGCACGGCGATCGTCACCACCTTGAGAGGTGAGGAAGCGCTCCGGGAGGGAATCGTCGTGGTGAGCGCCAAGGGCGGGCGCACGCGGCCGGCGGGGCGGGCGCGGCACTCGCGGCGGGGCTGCTGCTCGCCTGCGCGGCCGGCGGCGCGACCGGGAACACCGCCGGCCGCGCCCGGCCGGCCGTCGTCCTGGAGGCAGGGCGCCTTCGCCGACGCCTCCAGCCGGAACGGCGTCATCGCCGAACCGCGCGCCGACGGCCACCCGGCGGTCGCCGCCCGCCGCCGATCCGCTGCGCGCCCCGGGCGGGCGGGGCGCCGTCGGGCTGCGGCCGTCGGCCGACCGGGCGCGGGCCCGGCTGCGACTGGTCCCCGGCGGCACCGCGGCCCGGTTCGAACTGCCCGTCCCGCCGCCGGCCGGTGACTGGGGCACAGCTGCACACTCGTCCCGTGGGCGGTCGGGCAGTCGCGTCGGACAGCAGCGGTTGACCGTCAAGTGACCGATGCGCGCACGGCGCCCCCGGGCGAAGAGTGGGAGCCGCACCTTCCGCCACCACCAAGGGGGACGCGATCCATGGACCGTGACACTTCGCCGCACCGGGCGCACTCGGCGTCCGGGGCGGTGCCCGCGCTGCTCCTGGCCGTCGACCAGCTGCTCGACGAGTTCACCCGCCTTCCCGGGCAGGCGCGGTTCCGGTTCGATCCGGCCACGCCGGCCGTGGTCACCGTGGAGTTCCTCGCGGAGCGCGGGCCGGGCCCGGTCCGGCGGCTCGGGCGCGAGCTGCTGTTCCGGGGCCTGGCGACGATGAGCGGCGGCGGGGACGTCCGGATGTGGCCGACGCAGCGCGAGGAGCAGCCGTCGTCCTGGCTGCTCCTCGAATCGCCGGAGCTGGAGGCGCTGTTCGAACTGCCGACCGCGCCGCTGGCGGTCTGGCTCGACGCCACCTACCGGGCGGTCCCGGCCGGAGCGGAGCCGGACGGGCTGGACTGGGACGGCTTCCTTCTGGAGCTGCTGGAGGGTCCCGGGGTGCCGTCCGAATGAGGCCGCCGCCCGCACCCCCGTGCCGCACCGGGGTGCGGGCCCTCGCGGTCAGGAGCGGGGCGGTGGCGCCGGCCGGCCACGACCGCCGGCTGCGCCGACGGTGGCGGGGCCGTGAACTCCGGCTGAAGCCGGGGGTGCGCCGACGCGTCCTTGCACCGGGCCACAGTCACCTGTCAGCATGGTGATGTGAATCTTGACCATGTCTTCGTATGCGGACATCCGGCCCTGGACTTCGCGGCCACCCTCCGCGCCCGGCGCACCACCCGCTTCGAGATGTTCGTGACGCCGGAGCGGCTGAACGCCTGGTACCTCGACTGCGGACTCGTGGACACGATCACGCCCGGCGACGAGCGCGACGTCCGGGAGGCGAAGACGGTGCGCGAGGCCGTCCACCGGCTGGTCACCAACCGGGTCGCCGGGGAGGACTTCGACCGCGAGGCGCTCGCCGTGCTCAACGCGGCGGCCCGCAAGACCCCGGTGACGCCGCAGCTCACGGTGGCCGGACGGCACAACGAGGCGACCCCCGAGCAGGCGCTGGCGACCGTCGCCCGGCACGCCGTCGAACTCCTCAGCGGCCCGGACCTCCCGCTGATGAAGGAGTGCGGCAACCCGGAGTGCACCCGGATCTACGTCGACCGCTCCCGGGGCATGCGGCGCCAGTGGTGCGGCATGGAGTCCTGCGGGAACCGGATCAAGGCCGCCGCCTACCGCGCCCGGAAGAAGACCGCCCCGGCCGACCTGCACTGAGACCGGCCGAGCGGCAGGAGGGCTTCAGCGACCCGGCGGGGCTTCCCGGGCAGCCCGGAGGCGGCGGGCGGGGCCGGCCGGACGCGGTTCGGGTCCCGCGCCGGGGGACGGGCGCGGGACCCGCGGTCGGACGGTCCGGTTCACTCAGGCGGCGTCGGCGGCCCGGGCGTTGATGACGACCGGGATGTTGTCGCGGGTCGCCTTGGAGTAGGGGCAGGTCCGGTGGGCGGCCTGCGCGAGCTCCTCGGCGGTGGCCTGGTCCACCCCGCCGAGCACCGGGCTGAGGACGGCGGAGAGGCCGAACTCGCCGTCGTCGCCGTGGGTGAGCGTGATCTCGGCGGTGATCGCCGTACTGGTGAGCCGGATCCCGCGGCCGCCGGCGGCCAGGCGCAGGGCGCCGAGGAAGCAGGCGGCCCAGCCGGCGGCGAGCAACTGCTCGGGGTTGGTCGCGGTGCCGGCGCCGCCGAACTCCTTGGGGATGGCGAGGCCGGTCTCCAGCAGACCGTCCGAGGAGCGGACCCGGCCGCCGTTGCGGCCCTCCCCGTCGACGTCGACAACGGCGGTGTAGCTGACTGCCATGAGTGGTGCTCCCCATCCGATCGGAAGTGTCCGGCCACCCCTTCGGCCCCGACGAGAGGCCTTCCATCGTCACTGGTTGGAGCGGTGACGCCAGCATGGCAGTCGAGCCAATCACCCGTCAAGGTGGTGACGGAAGTGGATCGGCGGCTCCTCCGGAGCCCTCCGCGACCGGGCGCGGGGCCTCTACAATGGGCGACCGTCGCGAGTGGTCGATCCGCACACGCACCGCGCGTGTGCACGGGGTGAGGGAAGAGGTGTGCCGTGCCCGACGCAGACTCCGGTACGTCCGCGCTCGCAGGGAAGATCGACCGGCTGTTCGACGTGGTCCGCCGCCCCGACCGCGAGCCCTACACCCACGAGGAGGTCGCCCGCGCCTGCCGGGAGGCGACCGGCGAGAGCTTCTCGGCGACCTACCTGTGGCAGCTGCGCACCGGCCGCCGGGACAACCCGACGAAACGTCACCTCGAAGCCCTGGCCCAGTTCTTCCAGGTGCCGCCGGTGTACTTCTTCGACGACCGGCAGAGCGCCCGGATCGCCGAGGAACTCGCCCTGCTCGGCGCGCTGCGGGACGCCGGCGTGCGCGACGTGGCGCTGCGCGCGGTGACCCTGTCGCCCGAGGGGCTCGGCACGATCCGCGACATGATCGAGGCGATCGCCCGCCGCGAGGCCGGCGGCAGGTAGCGGAAATCGGCGTCGAAGCGGTTCTCCCGGCGCGTCCCCGTCCGTAGGATCGCCTCCCGGCTGAGGGCGGGTCGAACACCAGGGGGGAATGGACGTGGGGCATCCGGGCGGGACCGACCGCGGGCTCTGGCAGCGATGTCGCAGCGTGGCGGAGGCGGTGCCGCTCCCGGAGCCCTTCGGCATCCCGGCGCTGGCCGAGGCGCTCGCCCGGCGGCGCGGCAGGCCGATCGAGCTGATCCCGCTCTCCGGGCCCGTCGACGCGGCCTGCGGCGCGCTGGTCAGCACCGACCGCGCGGACTACATCGGCTACCCGGTCGACACGACCGCGCTGCACCAGCAGCACATCGTGCTGCACGAGGTCGGCCACCTGCTCTGCGGCCACACCGGCGGCGCCGGACTCGGCGCAGCCGCCGCGGACACCCTGCTCCCCCGGCTGCCCGGCGAGCTGGTCCACCGGGTGCTCGGCCGCTCGGTGTACTCGGAGCAGCAGGAGCAGGAGGCCGAACTGGTCGCCTCACTGGCCCTGCACCGGGCGCTGCAACGGCCGCGGGCGGCGGTGACCGCGCGGCTCGCCGAGCGGATCCTGCGGCTCGGGTACGCACTGGACCGCCCATGGCCGCGCGGTGCGGCCCGGCGTGGCTGACCGGTTCCGCCGCCGCCCCCGCGCCGGTCGGCTCCGGCGCGCCGTGCGCGGCGCCGCCCTGCGGGCCGACCCGGGCGGGCGGGCCCGGGCGTGGCGCGACCACCGCCGGCTCGGCCCGCTCTGGTCGGTGCTGCGCTCGGAGCATCCGGAGATCGAACTCGTCACCCCGGAGCGGGACTTCGGCCCGGCGGGCGGGCGGCGGGAGATCCGCTTCGCGCTGTACCGGCGGATCATCGAGATCCGCGACGGCCAGTTGTGCCTGCGCCCCCATCTGCATCCCGGGGTGGCCCGCTGGGTGCGCGAGGTCACCGGGCCCGCCGATCCTGAGGAGTTCGCGGCCGTGGTGGAGGCCGCCGCGATCGCCGCCGCCCTGGAGGCGGCCCGGGCCGGCCGCCGCTTCCCCGCCGGGCCCGGCGGGGGGTGGGTGCCGCACCCGGTGGCGGCCGGTCTCCGTGAGGAGGCCGCCTGGCTGGTGAAAGTGGCCGCGGCGTACGGGAGTTCACCGGTGATGGCGCACGTCCGCCGACGGGTGCGCGCGGAGCTCGCGGAGCGGGACGACGGACCGGACTGAGGTCCGCCCCCGATCCCGGGGGCGCCGGGAACGAGGACCGGGGGCGGACCGGATCAGGCGCCGGCCAGCTCCGGCATCAGGGCGTACACCTGCTCGGCGGAGTCCGGGTCCGCCTCCAGGCAGGCCAGCAGGTCCGCCCGGGCGGGCTCCGCCCGCTCCAGGCCGAGCAGGCAGCGCGCCCGCTGCAACCGGGCGTCCACGTCCTCGGTGGAGTCCACCACCTCGTCCAGCAGCCGGACGGCCTCGCCGTAGCGCCCGGCGTCGTGGTGGACCACGGCCAGGTTGAACCGCAGCCCGGGGTCGGCGGACAGCTCGACGGCACGCGTCAGGTTGCGGCCCGCGCCGTCCAGATCGCCCTGCTGGTAGCGGAGTTCGCCCAGCAGGGCCCAGGCCTGCGCGTACTCCGGCTCGGCGGCGAGCGCGGCCGCGTAGGCGTCGGCGGCGGCGCCGGGGTCCTCCTCGGCGGCCAGCAACTGCCCTTGCAGGCAGAGCAGTCGGGCGTCGCCCGGGGTGCGGGCCAGCCCGGCTCGGACGTCCGCGCCGGCGGCCTCGTACTCGCCCGCCTCGAACAGCAGCGAGGCCCGGTTGATCCGGGCGTCGTCGAACTCCGGGTCGAGCTGGAGGACGTAGCCGAAGTCCGCCACCGCCGCCTCGGTGTCGCCGAGTTCGGCCAGGACGTCGGCCCGGTTGAAGTACGCCTCGGGGAACGGCGGCGAGAGCCGGACGGCCCGGTCGTAGTCGGCCAGCGCCCGTTCCGGCTCGCCGAGGTCGCGCCAGATCATGCCCCGGTCGAAGTGGTACTCGGCGTAGTTGGGGTCGCACTCGATCACCGCGGTGTAGTCGGCGACGGCTTCCGCGTACCGGCCGAGGGCCGCGTACACCTGGGCGCGGTTGTAGCGCAGCACCGAGCGGTGCAGCGCGTGCTCGTGCGGCTCCAGGGTCTCGTCGAGCTGCGCGATGCAGCGGTCCAGCAGCTCCAGCGCGGCCTGCGGGCGGCCCTGGTGGATCTCGATCAGCGCCAGCCCGTTGCGGTTGAACACCACCCGCGCCTCGCGCTCCTTCGGGTCCGGGTGCCAGCGGGCGAAGGCGATCGCCTGGTTGACCCAGGCCCGGGCCAGCCCGTGGTCGCGCCGGCCCGCCTCGAAGTGCCTGGTGTGCAGCATCGCGGTGGCGTACGCGGCCTGCATGTGGACCTCGGGCGAGGTGCTGAGCGTGCGGGCCTCGTCGTAGAGCGGCAGGGCGCGGTCGGCCAGGCCGAGCGCGGCGAAGGAGGTGGTCATCTTGGTGGTGAAGGCCCACCAGTGGGTGGGGTGGCTCTCGTGGGTGACCAGCCTGCGGCCGCGCTCGCCGAGGTCGACGACGGCGTGGTAGTAGCCGAGGTCCATGCAGTGGTCGAGGGCGTGGCGCAGGACGTCGGCGCCGACGCCGGACGGGTCGCTGCCGTGCTCGGCGTGCCAGGCGATGGCTCCCAGGCGCAGCGAGGACTCGCCGGCGGTCTCCAGTTCGGCGCGGCGCAGGTCGTGCAGGCGGGCGCGTTCGTCGGCCGGCAGGGCGAGGTAGCCGGCCAGCGCGGCGGGGTCGTCGCCGGTGCCGTCGGAGGCGATGTGGGCGCGGCCGAGCGCGGCGTCCGGCGCGGCCGTCCCCGGCGGGCCGGCCTGCGGCGACTCCGCCTCGGCCGGCTCGGCGGCGGGCACGTCGAGCGGTACGCAGTGCGCGGCGAGCGCGTCCGGCAGGGTCTCGCGGCCGGGGCCGTCCGTGCGCTCCAGGGCCTCGGTGCCGGTGGTGACCACCACGGTGAGCAGCCCGGGGTCGATCCGCCGCAGCAGGACGGCGAGGAACTCCCCGTCGGTGGGGTCGGCCCGGTGGGCGTCCTCGACGACCAGGGCGCGCGGGCCCTCGCCGGCCGCCCGCAGGTACGCCTCCAGGAACTCGACCAGGCCGTGGGCGATCCGCAGGGTGCGCAGCGCGGAGTAGAAGCGGGTGCGTTCCTTGGGCACGGCGAGCGAGGTGAGCGTCTCGCGGGTGGCGGGCACCAGGTCGCGCAGTTCCGGGGTGGTGGAGAGGAGTTCGATGTCGTGCCCGGTGACGGCCTCGGGGCAGCGGGCCAGCACGTCGGGCACGATCGCGCGCAGGATCGACCCGACGGCGGTGTAGGGCCCGCGCAGCCGGCGGTCGGCGTTCACCACGGCGAGCACGGGCGGCAGGCCGAGCCCGTCGAGGGCCTCGGCGCGGGCGACGCGCCGGGCGGCGCGGACCCAGTGGTGGCGGTGGTCGGCCATGGCACAGCTGCCTTTCGTGCGGTGACGTGGGATCGGGGGAACGCAGTGTCAGGTCGCGCGGGCGGCACGCCGCTCGCGCAGGGCGATGACCACGACGACGCCGGTCTGGACGAGGGTCAGCACCATCAGCAGCAGCGAGTCGAGGCGGCCGGCCAGGGACGCCTCGCCGGTCAGCCGCAGCCACATGTCGCGCAGCAGCCGGTAGGCGGTCGGTACGACGACGCCCGCGAACACGGTGAGCGTGAAGGCGTAGCCGGTCACCATCAGCCAGGCGTACCAGCGCGCGACCCGCCGGTCGACCGGGTGGTGCGCCGACAGGTCCGCGGGCGGGCGTCCGGTGACCCGCCGTGCGGCGTTGCGCAGCACGTCGCTCGCCGCGGCGTGCAGGTTGACGCAGCCCAGCGCGGTGCAGAGCAGGACGTAGATATCGGTGCGCAGGTAGAAGAAGCCCTGCCAGGCGAGCCGCAGCACGGTGGCGTAGGCGACCGCGAGGCAGAGCCGTGCGGCGCCCGCGTCGAACCCGCGCAGGAGGTCGGCGGTCAGGGTGAGGACGGCGATCGCCAGGACGTCGGCCAGCATGCCCGCCAGGATGGGCAGGTAGCGCTTCCGGCGCGGCACGCTGACCAGCCCGTCGAGCGAGGTCTCCAGCACCAGGTAGACCAGCCGGCGGCCGACCGAGAGCCGCGAGCGCAGTCCGAGCCGTCGGCCGGCCAGCGCGTGGAAGGCCTCGTGCAGGGCGAGCAGCGGCGCCTGGCCGAAGAACAGCAGCAGCACGACCAGGGTGTAGGAGGGGCTGAAGAACAGGTTGTCCATGCTCGGGACGAGGGCCGGCACCCGGATCATCTCGGCGGCGGCGAGCGCGGTGAGCAGCGCGTAGCCGATCAGCGCGGGCCGGCTGAAGACCGCCCGGCCCAGGCGCTGCCAGCGCACCGGCGCGGCCTCGGGGGCCGTCGCGGCCGGCTCGCCGGCGGGGCGGAGCAGGTCGAGGTCGGCGAGGACCTCGACCAGGTCGGCGATGTCGACGCTCTCGCCGTGCGCCTGCCGGTAGCGCTCGGCGGCCTCGCGGGGCGTGGCGCCGTCGGCGAGCAGCCGGACCAGTTCGGCGCCGTCGGCCGGGAAGACGGCGTAGGTGTCGTTCTCCGGGCTGCCGATGGTGACCTCGTCGCCCTCCTCCAGGTAGACGAGCCGGCGCAGGGGCAGCGGACGGTCCAGGTCGAGTCCCGGGGCGTTGGAGCTGCTGTCCACGGAGGCGTGCACGGATCCTCCTGCGGGAGGTGGGCGGAGGGCGGACGGGGTCGGGAGGGGGACGGAGCGGTGCCGGCCGTGACGCACCCGGCCGGCACCGCGTTTCCCCGTGCCCGGGGGTTCGGATCAGAGCTGCTGGGCCACGATGCAGTCCCACGGCAGGTACAGCGCACGAGCCGTGCTGGTCAGACGGACCGGGCCGGCCTTGCGGACGACGATCTTCTTCATGACGGACATCTCCTTCCATGACGGACGGTCAACAGAGTCGGCCTATGAGCTGAAATGAATGAGCTTTTGTCACTCAGTCATTTCAGCTCGGCCAGCACCAAGGTTGGTGAACCTGAGCGGCCCCCGTCAAGGGATGCGCACCGTGCCGCACGGGGTTGCGCCCTGGCAATGAATAAACTGAAATGAATGGCGGACCATGCACGACGACCCCGGCCGCAGGACTTGCGGCCGGGGTCGCGGGGCGGGTCCGGTCAGAGGCCGCGGGCCAGCCGGTCGGTGAGCAGCCGGGTGAACCGGGCCGGATCCGGCAGGTCACCGCCCTCGGCGAGCAGCGCGCCGCCGTGGACCAGCTCGGCGACCTCCGCCAGGGAGGCGTCCCCGGGGTCGGCCTCGTGCGCCGCGCGCAGCGCGGTGATCAGCGGGTGCCCGGGGTTCAGTTCCAGGATCCGCTTGACCGGGGGCAGTTCCTGCCCCATGGCGCGGTACATCTTCTCCAGGGTCGGCGTCATGTCCTGGGCGTCGCCGACGATGCACGCCGCCGAGGTGGTCAGCCGCGAGGAGAGCCGGACCTCCTTCACCTGCCCGGACAGCGCCGTCGTCAGCCACGGCAGCAGCGCGGCGAACTCCTGCTCGCGCCTGGCCTTCTCGGCCTCGGCCGCCTCGTCGCCGTCGGCCGGCTCGTCCAGGTCGACCTGGCCCTTGGCGATGGATTGGAGGCGGTGGCCGTCGAAGTCCGGCACCCGCTCGACCCAGACCTCGTCCACCGGGTCGGTGAGGATCAGCACCTCGTACCCCTTGGCGGCGAACGCCTCCATGTGCGGGGAGTTCTCCACCGTGGCGCGGTCCTCGCCGGTCAGGTAGTAGATCGCCTCCTGGCCCTCCTTCATCCGCCCGACGTACTCGCGCAGGGTGGTGGGCCGCTCCGCGTCGTGGGTGGAGGCGGCCGCCACCAGCTCCAGCAGGGCCGCGGTGCTGTCGGCGTCCTCCAGCAGGCCCTCCTTGAGCACCCGGCCGAACTGCTCCCACAGCTTCAGGTAGCGCTCGGTGTCCTTGGTCCGGATGTCCTTCAGCGCGCCGAGCACCTTCTTGACCAGGCGCCGGCGCACGCCGCGGATCTGGCGGTCGTGCTGGAGGATCTCGCGGGAGATGTTCAGCGACAGGTCGTGGGCGTCCACCACGCCCTTGACGAAGCGCAGGTAGTCGGGCATCAGCGCTTCGCAGTCGTCCATGATGAACACCCGCTTGACGTACAGCTGCACGCCGCGCTTGGCGTCGCGGGAGAACAGGTCGAACGGGGCCTGCTCGGGGATGAACAGCAGCGCCTCGTACTCGAAGGTGCCCTCGGCGCGCATGTGGACGGTCTCGGCCGGGGGGAGCCAGTCGTGGCTGATCTGCTGGTAGAACTCGGTGTACTCGGCCTCGGTCACCTCGCTGCGCGGCCGGGCCCACAGGGCCTTCATCGAGTTGAGGGTCTCGACCTGCGGCGCGCCGGCGCCCTCGGCGCCTTCCGCGCCCTCGGCACTCTCGGTGCCCTCGGTGCCCTCGGCGGCGGTGCGCTCGCTCGCCATCCGGATCGGCCAGCGGATGAAGTCCGAGTACTGCTTGACGATCTGGCGGATCTTCCACTCCGCCAGGTAGTCGGCCAGGCCGTCCTCGCCGTCGGCGGGCTTGAGGTGCAGGGTGACGGAGGTGCCGACGGGCAGGCCGTCGAGGGCCTGGATCTCGTAGGTGCCCTCGCCGTCGGACTCCCACTGGGTCCCGGCCGCGGTGCCGGCCCGGCGGGTCCGCAGGGTGACCCGGTCGGCGACCATGAACGCCGAGTAGAAGCCGACGCCGAACTGCCCGATCAGGCTCTGCGCCGCGGCGGCGTCCTCGGTCTCCTTGATCTTCTCCAGCAGGCCGGCCGTGCCGGACTTGGCGATGGTGCCGATCAACTCCACGATGTCCTCGCGGCTCATGCCGATCCCGTTGTCGCGGACGGTCAGCGTCCGCGCCTCCCGGTCGACCTCCAGGGCGATGTGGAGGTCGGAGGTGTCGGCGTCGAGGCCGGAGTCGATCAGTGATTCCAGCCGCAGCTTGTCCAGCGCATCGGAGGCGTTCGAGATCAGCTCGCGCAGGAAGATGTCCTTGTTCGAGTAGATCGAGTGAATCACCAACCGGAGCAACTGGCGCGTCTCGGCCTGGAATTCCAGCGTCTCGACAGTGCTACCCACTCGGGGGTCTCCTCTCAGGGGCGGTGCGTGAGCGACGGACGCGGCGGGGCGCCGGACGGCCCCCCTCCGCACCCGCATGATAGGCGGCCGAGCGGATCCCGTGGGCGTTACATCTTGACACGAGATGTAACAATGTCACGCAGCACAGCGCACGGAGAGCACGGAGCACCGCATGCACCCCTTCCTCGACCACCCGGGGCCGCTCGCCTTCGCGCACCGGGGCGGCGACCTCGGCCGCCCGGAGAACTCGCTAGCCGCCTTCGGGGCCGCCGTCGCCCTCGGGTACCGCTACCTGGAGACGGACGTGCACGCCACCTCCGACGGCGTGCTGGTGGCGTTCCACGACCACCGGCTCGACCGGGTCACCGACCGCACCGGGGCGCTCGCCGAACTGCCCTGGCGCACCGTCCGGCAGGCCCGGATCGGCGGCACCGAGCCGGTGCCGCTGCTGGAGGACCTGCTCGGTGCCTTCCCCGACGCCCGGTTCAACATCGACGTCAAGGCGGCGCCCGCCGTCGGGCCGCTGGTCGAGGCGGTCCGCCGGACCGGCGCCTGGGACCGGGTCTGCGTCGGCGGCTTCTCCGACACCCGGCTCGCCGCCGTCCGCGCCGCCGCCGGGCCCCGGCTGGCCACCTCGCTCGGACCCCGCGAGGTCGCCCGGCTGCGGCTGCGCTCGCTGGCGGGACCGCTCGCCGGAACGCTCGCCCGGCGCGGCGGGGCGCCCTGGGCGGGCCTCTGCGCGCAGGTGCCCGAACGGCACCGGGGCGTACGGGTGGTGGACCGGGCCTTCGTGCGCACCGCACACCGCCTCGGCCTCCAGGTTCACGTCTGGACCGTGGACGACGCCACACGCATCCGCTCTCTGCTCGACCTGGGCGTGGATGGCATCATGGCCGATCGCATCGACGTCCTGCGCGACGTCCTCCGCGAGCGCGGCCGCTGGGTCCCCGGCGGCACGGGCTCCAGCACGGGGATGGGAACAGCATGAGCACCACGGCCGAACGGTCCGGGCACCCGCCGACCGCCACCGACGACGACCGCCGCGCACTGCGCCGGATACAGGTCGGCTGGTACATCAACGACTGGGCCAACGCGGCCTTCTCCGCCACCGTCCTGACGGTGTTCCTCGGGCCCTATCTGACCTCGGTCGCCAAGGAGGCCGCCGACGCCGACGGCGATGTGCACCCCTTCGGCCTGTCGATCCGGGCGGGCTCGTTCTTCCCGTACACGGTCTCCTTCTCGGTGCTGCTCTCGGTCGGCGCGATGCTGCTGGCCGGGACGGTCGCCGACCGCACCGGGCGGCACAAGGAGTTGATGTGCGGCTTCGCGTACCTCGGCGCGACCGCCACCATGGGCATGTTCTTCCTCGGCGGGGACCGCTACCTGCTCGGCGGCGGCCTGCTGGTCGTCGCCAACCTCGCGTACGCGGTGTCGGTCGCGCTCTCCTACGCCTACCTGCCGGGCCTGGCCTCGCCCGACGAGCGCGACGCGGTGTCCTCCAAGGGCTGGGCGTACGGGTACGCGGGCGGCGGGCTGCTGCTGATCGCCAACCTGGTGCTGTTCCAGGGGCACGACGCGTTCGGGCTCTCCTCCGGCACCGCCGTACGGATCTGCCTGGCGTCGGCGGGGCTGTGGTGGGCGCTGTTCACCATCGTGCCGATGCTCCGGCTGCCGTCCCGGGCCGGGGTGCTTCCCGGGCACGCCGCCGGGGCGGTCGAGGACAAGCCGGCCGCCGGCAGTCTGCGGGAGCTCGGCCGCACCCTGCGCGGCATGCGGCGCCACCCGCTCACCCTGCTCTACCTGGCCGCCTTCCTCTGCTACAACGACGGCATCCAGACCGTGGTCTCGCAGGCCTCGCTCTACGGCAGCGAGGAGCTGGGCATGGACCAGACCTCGCTGGTCACCGCCGTGCTGCTGGTGCAGGTGGTGGCGATCGGCGGCGCGCTGCTGCTCGGCCGGATCGCCCACCGGTACGGCGCCAAGCGGACCATCCTGGGCTCGCTGGCCGGCTGGGTGGTCACGCTCGCGCTGGGGTACTTCATGCCGGCCCACCAGCCGGCCTGGTTCTACGCCCTGGCCTGCATGATCGGCCTGGTGCTCGGCGGCAGCCAGGCGCTGTCGCGCTCGCTGTTCTCGCACCTGATCCCGGCCGGCAAGGAGGCCGAGTACTTCAGCGTGTACAAGGTCAGCGACCGCGGCACCAGCTGGATGGGGCCGCTGGTCTTCGGCCTCGCCTACCAGGTCACCGGCAGCTACCGCTCCGCGATCATCTCGCTGCTGGTGTTCTTCGTCATCGGCTTCGCCGTACTGCTGAAGGTCCCGGTGCGGCGGGCGATCGAGGCCGTCGGCAACCCGGTGCCCGAGCGTCTCTGAGAACCCGACGGCTCAGGCGCCCGTGGCGGGCTTCCAGCCGAGCGACGGGGCGAGCACGGTGGCGATGTCGGTGAGGATCTGCACGTAGTCCTCGTGGCCGAAGGTGAACGGCAGCGCGAACACCACCTCGTCCACCTCCCGGAACCCGGCGTGGGCGTACAGCCGCTCGGCGATCTCGGCGGAGCTGCCGACGAGGTCGCGGGCGAACACGATCCGCGACGGGCCCTGCGGGGTGGCGGTGCGGGGCGTGCGGTCGCGGGCGTACGCGTGGTAGCGGGCCCGCTGGTCGGCGGTGGCGCTGTCGGTGGGGATCACCACCAGCCCCTGCGAGACCCGGGCCCGGGCGCCCAGCGGGTGGTGCGCGCGGAAGGCGGCGATCTGCGAGCGCTGGATCTCGGCGAAGTCCTCCGACTCCTCCGCCCGCACCACGTTGCTGGTGAGCAGGCCGAGCCCCTGCTCACCGGCCCAGCGGGCGGAGCGCAGGCTCCCGCCGCCGTACCAGAAGCGGTCCGCCAGTCCGGGCGAGACCGGCTGCACCCGGTCCGAGTAGACCTCGATGCCCTCGACCCCGCTGAAGTCGGTGGCCGGCTCGCCGCGCAGGAAGCCCAGCAGCCGGGCCACCCGCCGGTAGCCGAAGTCCTCGGCGTCGGCGGTGTCCGGGTAGAGCACGCCGGAGACCTGCTCCCAGTGGCCGGGGCGGCCGACGCTCACGCCCGGGTTGAGCCGCCCGCCGGAGAGCAGGTCGACGGTGGCGAGGTCCTCGGCCAGCCGCAGCGGGTTCTCCCAGCCGACCGGGATGACCGCCGTGCCGAGCTGGATCCGGCTGGTGCGCTGGGTGGCCGCCGCCAGCACGGCGACCGGGGAGGAGATGCCGTACTGCAGGTGGCGGTGGCGCACCCAGGCGCTGTCGAAGCCGAGTTCCTCGCCGAGTTCGACCAGCCGCAGCGTCGACTCGTGGCCGCGGGCCGGGTCGGCCGGGTCGAACAGCCCGATGGTCAGGAATCCCAGCTTCCGCAGGGGCTGCTCGTGCGACGGCACCGGTGGTCCTCTTTCCTCGGCTCTCCCCGTCCGGCGGGTGAGCGGCCGGGCGGCGTGCCGTCCACCGTCACACAGCGGCCGGGGCCGCTCAAGGGCCGCCGGGGAATCGCCACGGGACGCAACATCCGTGTCACGTCCCCGCAGTGTTCCGGCGGCCCCGGGGGCCGTCAGCCCCGGGAGAGCAGCTCCAGGGTGTCGATCACCCGGTTGGAGAAGCCCCACTCGTTGTCGTACCAGGCGACCACCTTGACGTGCTTGCCGTCGACCCGGGTGAGGGCGGCGTCGAAGATCGAGGAGGCGGGCTCGCCGGTGATGTCGCCGGAGACCAGCGGCTCGTCGGCGTAGTCGAGGATGCCCTTGAGCGGGCCGTCGGCGGCGGCGCGGTAGGCGGCGAGCACCTCCTCGCGGGTGACCTCGCGCTCGACCGTGGTGTTCAGCTCGACGATCGAGCCGACCGGGACCGGCACCCGGATGGAGTCGCCGGAGAGCTTGCCGTCCAGGTTCGGCAGGACCAAGCCGATGGCCTTGGCGGCGCCGGTGGTGGTCGGCACGATGTTGACGCCGGCGGCACGGGCGCGGCGCAGGTCGCGGTGCGGGCCGTCCTGGAGGTTCTGCTCCTGGGTGTAGGCGTGCACGGTGGTCATGAAGCCGTGCTCGATGCCGGCCAGCTCGTCCAGCACGGAGGCCAGCGGGGCCAGCGCGTTGGTGGTGCAGGAGGCGTTGGAGACGATCACGTGCTCGGCCGGGTCGTAGGCGTCGGTGTTCACGCCGTAGGCCAGGGTGACGTCGGCGCCGTCGGACGGGGCGCTCACCAGGACCTTCCCGGCACCCGCCGTGAGGTGGGCGCGGGCGGCCTCGGCGGAGGTGAAGCGGCCGGTGGCCTCCAGCACGATGTCCACGCCGAGTTCGGCCCACGGCAGGTCGGCGGGGTCGCGCTCGGCGAGCACCTTGATCCGGCGGCCGTCGACGACCAGCACGTCGCCC
Organism: Kitasatospora sp. NPDC057500; assembly: GCF_042802195.1. Lineage (NCBI taxonomy): Bacteria > Bacillati > Actinomycetota > Actinomycetes > Kitasatosporales > Streptomycetaceae > Kitasatospora > Kitasatospora sp. NPDC057500. Next base: position 16,043 of record NZ_JBHVER010000037.1, read on the forward strand.
TCGACCCGCACCGGGTGGCGGAAGCGGCCGAGCGAGCTGTCGAAGCGGAGCAGGTGGGCGAGCGAGTCGATGGGGGCGAGGTCGTTGACGGCGACCACCTCCAGCTCGCTGCCGCGCTCCACCAGGGCGCGCAGGCTGTTGCGGCCGATGCGGCCGAAGCCGTTGATGGCGATGCGGGTCATGAGGGCTCCCTGGGGTCGGGCCGGGCGGTCCGGGTGCTCCGGGCGGTCCGTTCGTTTGATGACGGTTCAATCATCGGACGATCGGAACGAGCCGGACAGGGGCCGGATCGACATGGTGCGCAAGGATCCCGCCAGACTCCCCGCCAACGACCGCAAGGATCTCGCCACGGCCCCGGCCCGGAGCCCGTCAGTCCTCGGCGCGGGCCGCGAAGGTGTGGCGGTACTCGGTGGGCGAGGTGCCGAGGACGCGCTGGAAGTGCAGCCGCAGGTTCGCCCCGGTGCCGAGTCCGACCCGGTCGGCGATCTGCTCCACCCCCAGGTCGCTGCGCTCCAGCAGCTCGCGCGCCAGGTCGACGCGGGCCCGCAGCACCCACTGCATCGGGGTGTACCCGGTGTCCTCGACGAACCGGCGGGAGAAGGTGCGCGCGGAGACCCGGGCGTGCCGGGCGAGCCCCTCCAGCGTCAGCGGCTCGGCGAGGTGCGCCAGCGCCCACTCCCGGGTGTCGGCGAACAGGTCTCCGAGCGGCTCGGGCACGCTGCGCGGCACGTACTGGGCCTGGCCGCCGCTGCGGTAGGGCGCGGCGACCAGCCGGCGCGCCACGTGGTTGGACAGGCCCACCCCGTGGTCGCGCCGCACCAGGTGCAGGCAGAGGTCGATGCCGGAGGCGGCGCCGGCCGAGGTGAGCACGGCGCCCTCGTCGACGAACAGCACGTTCTCGTCGACCCTGATCCGCGGGTGGCGCTCCGCCAGGGCCTTGGCGTAGTGCCAGTGGGTGGTCGCCCGCTTGCCGTCGAGCAGACCGGTGGCCGCCAGCGCGAACGCCCCGGTGGAGATCGCGGCCAGCCGGGCGCCGCGCCGGTGCGCGGCCACCAGTGCCTCGACGACGGCCGCCGGTGGCTCGGTGGTGGCCGGGTCGCGGTAGCCGGGCACGAAGACGGTGTCGGCGTGCTCGACCGCCTCCAGGCCCTCGGCGACGTGGTAGGAGAGGCCGTCGCCGCCGGTCACCAGCCCGGGCGCCGGGCCGCAGACCCGGACCGTGTAGGGCATGCTCGGGCGGCTGGAGAACACCTGGGCGGGGATGCCCACGTCCAGCGGCTTCGCCCCCTCCAGGACCAGGACGGCCACGTGGTGCTTCCTGCGGCCCATCGGACCTCCCTCGCTCCCCGCGGTGCCGGCGGGCGCCGCGGCGCGCCCCGGCCGGTCCGACACCGGCCGCAAGCATCCTGCCATCGGCGGACGCCCGCGGCCCGTGCCGGGGCGGGGGTGGGTCGGGATTCGCGTCGGGGTGTCCCGGAGTGCGTCGGGGCGGGTCGGGGTTTGCGTCGGGGCCCGGGCGGGCGGCGGGCTACGGAGCGGCGGTGGCGGCCCGGGCCGGGCGCGGGGCGAGGCCGGCGAGGGCCTCGCTCTTCACCAGCCAGGCCACGCCGAAGGCCAGCACGGAGACCGCCTCGCCCAGGTAGGGCAGGGTCAGCGGCCAATCCCGGGCCAGGTGGAGCAGTCCGGCCGCGGCCACCGTCGCCACCCCGGCCACGATCACCCAGCCGCAGACCAGGTAGACCCGGTCGCGCGCCGGGCGCCGGCCGCCGCCGGCCGGCGAGTCCGCGAACAGCCGCAGGCAGAAGTACGCGAGCACGCCGAACAGGCCCGCCGCGCAGGCGAGATGGATCACGCCGACGGCCGTCTGGACGCCGCTGGGGTGCGCGGTGACGGAGGCCGGCGGCTCGGTGGGGAAGAGCGCCACCCCGATCGCCAGCACCCCGGCGACCGAACTCAGCCGGTCCTCCCGGCGGTCGTGGCGGTAGCAGATGAGGAAGACGCCGATGGCGCACAAGCCGCCGACGAAGACATTGCGCATGTCGGTGTAGTAGGACGCGCTCATCGAGTCGAGCAGCGCGATCCGGGCGGAGGTGAGGCTGTTGCCGACGGGCAGCACGATCGGCAGCAGGAAGCCGAGCACACCGACCCCGAGCCGCAGTCGGCGCACCGTGCGCACGTCCTGGGCCTGGGGATCGACGGGGGGACGGACATCGGCGGGGGTTCGGGACATGACGAGGCCTCCTTCGACGAGCTGAGGCTGTCGCACCGCGGCCGGGAGCGGCGGTCGCGGCAGGGTGATACCCGCGCCGGGCCGTCCGGCAACCCCCTCCGGCCAGCTGCTCTGACTGTCCGTCACCGAATCGTGACGCGACGCCGGGTCAGCCGGCCGGCCGGAGCAGCTCGTCGATCGGCTGGGCCCGGCGCAGCGGCACGAACCGCACCCCGCCGTCGGCGTTCACCGTGAACCCGTGGACGGCCGGCTCGGGCAGGCTGTTGTACTGGAAGTGGGTCGTCGCGTAGTACGCGCCGGTGTCGAGCAGCGCGACCAGGTCGCCCGGCTCCAGCGGCGGCAGCGGACGGGCCCTGGCGAGCAGGTCGCCGGCGAAGCAGCAGGGGCCGGCGACGTCCTGCGGCAGCGGCGCGCCGTCCTTGGCGGCGCCCGAGGGGTGGTGGGCGGTGATCCGCAGCGGCCAGGCGTCCGGCATGAACACCGTGCGGGTGGCGACCTGGGCGCCGGCGTGGGTGACGGCGATCCGCCGGCCCCCGGAGTCCTTGGTGTACTCGACGTAGGCGGCGGTGAAGCCGTTCTTGGCGAGCAGTGAGCGGCCGAACTCGGTGGCCAGCCGGTACCGGCCGTCGAACAGCTCCGGGGCGTGCGTCCGCAGCCGCTCGACGTAGTCGGCGAAGGTGGGCGCGGTGGTGTCGTCGGCGAAGTTGACGGGCAGTCCGCCGCCGAGGTCGATGCCCACCACCTGGCGGCGGCCGAGCTCGGCGTTGACCCGCTCGGCGAAGGCGACGGCCTGGCCGACGCCCTCGGCCATCAGGTCCAGCGGGCAGCCCTGCGAGCCGACGTGCACATGGATCCAGGTGAGCCGGGGGCGCGCGCGGAACGCCTCCACCAGGCGCCGCGCGTTGCCCTCGTCCGCGAGGGTGATGCCGAACTTGGAGGTCGCGGTGGCGGTGCTCATCGCCCCGATCGTCCCGGCGCCGACCTGCGGGTTGACCCGCACGCCGATCCGGGAGGCGGAGGCGCCGGCCCGCAGCAGGTCGTCGACCCGCTCCAGCTCCTGCCAGTTGTCGATGTTGACGGCGGCGCCCAGCTCCAGGGCCCGGACCAGCTCCCGGCGGGTCTTGGCGGGCGAGTCGAAGACGATCCGCCCGGGGTCGAAGCCGGCCGCGAGGGCCTGGGCGAACTCGCCGGGACTGGCCACTTCGCAGCCCATGCCCAGCTCGCGCAGCCGGGCCAGCAGCGGGACCAGGCAGTTCGCCTTCGCCGCGAAGGTGTGCAGCACCTCGACGTCGCCCGGGAAGGCGCGGTGCAGTGCGGTGACGCTCGCGGCCACGCCGTCGAGGTCGACGAAGGCGGCGAGCAGGGCGTCCTCGGGGTCGAGCAGTCGGCGGTGCACGGCCTCGCGCAGCACGAGTTCACGGCGGGCGGCGGGCTGAAGAGGGGTCATGGTGTCGCGCTCCCGGTCTCGTCGGGCGGTCGGACGCCCGGAGCAGGGGGACGGTGTCGCCCCGGGCGTGCCTCCAGGCTGCCGGTCGCGGGGCGGGCACGTCTTCGTCCCACGACGCGGACTTCCCGTGCGGGTTCCGCGTCACCCGACCGGACGGCGCCGGACGTGCCGCCGGTACCGCCGGGTTCGCTCCCGGCAGCGAACCCGGCACCGCACCACCGCCGTAGGCGGCGAACCGACCCCGTATTGAACACGTTCAAATGGATGCGCCATGATGGACGCCGACGGGGTGACCGGCCCTGACCGGGGATGCCGGGCTGCCCCGCCGTACCCGCCGCACCCCGCCGGGTGGCGGCAGAGAGGACGGTCCGCTGTGCCGACACGCCGACAGGCCCGCCGCACCACCGCCGCGACCGCACTGGAACGGGCCTACGGGGCCCCGCCGCGAACGGCCCGGGAGCCGGCGGCCCCGCGCCACCCGTCCGGCGTGCGCGACGTGATCCGCTACAACTGGCCGCTGTACACCGGCGGTGTGCTCGCCGCGGTCGGCGGACGGGCGCTCGCCCAGCGGCTCCCGGGCCCGGCCGCGCGGCTCGCCCGCACGGGGGCGCTCGCGGCCGGCTGGCTGCTCACCGGCAGCACCGCCGCCACCTGGTACGTCTACGACCGCTCCGAGCTGCACGGCTACGCCTGGCTCGACGACCTCCTGCCGGACGGCCCCGGGTGCCACCTCGTGGTCTCGGCGGGCCTCGACGGGACGAGCGGACCGGTCGCCGCCCGTCATCCCGGCGCACCGCAGCTGATCGCCGACCTGTACGACCCGGCGCTGATGACGGAGGCCTCGATCCGCCGCGCCCGCCGCCGGGTACCGCCGGTGCCGGGCGCGGTGGCCGCGCGACCGGCGGAACTGCCCGCGGCGGACGCCTCGTTGGACTCGGTGCTCGCCGTACTCGCCGCCCACGAGCTGCGCCGGGCCGCCGATCGGGCCGCGCTGTTCGCCGAGGCGGCCCGGGTGCTGCGACCGGGCGGATCGCTCGTCCTGGTGGAGCACCTGCGCGACGCCGCCAACACCGCCCTCTACGGCCCGGCCGCACTGCACTTCCGGTCGCGGGCCACCTGGCTCCACCACGCCGCCGCCGCGGGTCTGCGGCCGGCGGCCGAACGGCGGATCGCCGGGCTGGTCACCGCGTTCGCCCTCAGGAGCGACGGGCCGGACGCCGGGCAGTGACCCGGAACCCGGCCGCCCCTTCGCCGCTCACCGCGCCGCGCGGGCCTCCCTCGCCTTGGCCACGGCCTCGCGGACGGCGGGGTGCGGATCGTCGGCGAGCCGGTCCAGCAGTTCGGCGACCCCGGGGGTGGACCAGGCGGCGACCGTCATCACCAGTTCCTCCCGGACGTCGTGGGCGGGGTGGCCGGCGAGGCGGGCGAGTCCGTCGAGCGGGCCCCGCCGTCGCCGCAGCACCCGGAACCAGTACAGGGCGTCCCGCACCGCCGCCGGGTCCCCCGGCTCGCCCGCGGCCGCGATCCTGGCGAGCAGCACCCGGGCCGGCGGCGGCGGGCCGTCCAGCGGGTGCGGAAGCCGCTCGCGCAGCCGCCGCGCCCCGTACTCGCCGCGCACCCGGCACCCGGAGCAGGTGCAGGGGCGGGTGCCGTGCGCGTCCGGCCGGTAGCGCCACCCCACCACCCGCGGCGCGGCGCGGACCCGGTGCACCTCCCCCGCCCGGATCGCCCGCGGCACGAACACCTCCCACCCGCGCGGGTCCTCCAGCGCCGCGATCCGCCGCACCGCCTCCGCCGCCGTGACGGTCCGCTGCCGCTGCCGCCACCGGTCCCCGTAGGGCCCGGCCTGCACCGGCTGCGCGTCGTCCACCCGGACGTGGACGGCCACCCACCCGCCCCTGCCGTCGAACCGGCCCAGCTCGCGCATCCACTGGTGGGTGAGGGTGTACGACGGCAGCACCGGGAAGCAGTACACCCCCCGGGTCCCGTCCTGGCCGTGGCTCACCGCCCGGATCCCGGACCGCCGGATGCGCGCCGCGTTCGCCGTGGACGTCAAGTGCACCAACATCACCATGGGCTCGGATGCTAGTACGGCGACGGCGCGCCGCCCGCCGCGGGTGGGTCACTCGCGCTCGGCGGCGGCCAGGGCGAGCAGGCGCAGCTGCAGATGGGCGAGCAGGCGGGCGTCCGGGTCGTCCAGGTCGATTCCGCAGAGCTTCTCGGCCTTCTGCCTGCGGTAGCGGAAGGTGCTGGCGGGCACGCCCAGGGCGGTTGCGGCCCGGGCGCTGTCCCCCGCGTGCTCCAGGTAGGCGCGCAGGGTGTCGAGCAGCACCTCCTCCTCCCCCGGTTTCGCCGCGTGCGCCGCCAGCCGGGTCACCGAGCTCTCCGGGGCGGGTGCCGGGTGCTCCCGCAGGGCGTCCAGGACGGACAGCAGGGCGACGGTGTCGGCGAGTTCGCCGACCCGGGCGGCCGGGGGCGTGCGCGGTGAGCGGCCGAGGCGCAGGGCGCGCAGCGCCTGGTCCGCGGTACGGGCGGACTCCGCCGCCCGGTCGAGACCGGGCCGGACCTCGCCGACGCCGATCCGCACCGGGCGGCCGAACTCCTCCGTCAGCTCCTCCGCGAGCGCGTCGGCCAGGCGGGAGAGCCGGGCGGCGGCGTGCCGCGGATCGTGCTCCAGGCCGCCGAGCAGCACCCGGGCGCCGTCCCCGGCGGCCACCGCCACCGCCGGGTGGCCGCGCCGGGCGCAGACGGCGCGCGCCGAGCGGGCCAGCCGCCCGCCGCCGGCCGGGGCGGGGGCGATGGCCAGCACCGCGCACGGCTCCCCCGGCGGCAGTCCGGTGCGGGCGGCCGGCAGGTCCGCCGGCCCGCGCCCCGTCAGCAGGGCGCGGACCGCCTCCAGCACCAGTTCGCGCTGCCCGGCGCGGCGGGCCCGGTCGTGCAGCAGGTGCGGCGCCGCGATCCGGGCCGCCGCCCGCAGCGCCTCGGCGACGGTCGGCGGCAGCGGGCAGCCGGTCGGCGCGACCCACAGCGAGCCGAGCACCTCCTCGCCGGCCCGCACGGCGACGGCCGCGCGTTCGGGGGCGGTGCCGTCGGCCCGGCGGTGCAGCGCGCCCGGGGTGCGGCGCAGCAGTGCGAGGAAGCCGTCCTCGCGCATCGCGGCCCGGCGCTCGGCCGGAACCCGGCGGGCCAGGATGGTGGAGCGGCGGATGTCGTCGACGTCCCGGTTGTTGGAGGAGTAGGCGAGCACCCGGGAGTCCGGGCTCTCGATCGTGACCGCGCCGCCCACCAGCGCGGCGAGCGCCTCGGCCAGCGCGTCCAGGTCGCCGAGCGGCACATTGGCCACCTCGGCCTCCTCGGCCACCGCCAGTCCGGCCCGCAGGGTGCCGATCAGCTGCGCCCAGTCGGCCCAGCTCCGGCGGAACAGCAGCGCCGTGCCCGCCCGGCCCGCCGCGTCCCGCAGCGCCCCGTTCGGCGGACCGGCGCCCTCCTCGCGGAACACCACCGCGGCCGCCCGGTCGCGCCCCGCCGCGCGCACCAGCGCCGCCGCGTGCTCCGAGCGCGGGTCGACGCCGACGGCCACCACCAGGGCGCCCCGGTCGGCGCCGGGCTCCGGGCGGTCGAACACGTCGAGTCCCGTCACCGCCACGTCCAGGCCCAGCGGGGCGAGGCCCACCTCGACGACGGCCTCCGCGAGCGCCACGACCCCCCCGCAACGTCCGTTCGACCATCCGCGCCTCCCCGGGTCCGGGGCCCAGTATGACCGCCGCCCCGGCCGGCCGTCAGGACGGGCGTGGGGTGCCGAGGGCGGGGAGGAGGTGTGCCTCCTCGTAGGCGAAGTGCTCCTCCAGGCCGTCGAGCACCCGGTCGAGTTCGGCGCCGACTCCGGCGAGGTCCTCGTCGGAGGCCTGGAGGACCTGCTCCAGCCGGGCGAGTGCCTCCTCGACCGCCTTGTGCTCCTCGCGGAGGCGGGTGATGACCGGCGCCAGGTGCGGGAAGTGCTGTTCGAAGGCGGTGAAGGAGCCGTCCTCGCGGGTGTGGTGCAGTTGCAGTCCGTAGCAGAACGTGAGGCAGCGGCGATGCAGTTGCCGGGTGAGGCCGGGGGTGGGACGGGGGGCGGCGGCGCCGGCCCGGGCGGCCGCGACGGCGGCGCGGACCTCGGCGAGTTCGGCCCGGAGCTCGTCGTGGTGGACGACCAGTTGGCGGCCGATCATCCGGTTGCGCTCGCTGTCGGCGGCGAGGTCCAGCGGGTGCAGGGCGACCACCGGGATGACCCGGTCGGTCCTCTCCCGGTAGTCCCGGAAGGCCGGGTTCACCAGGCACTGCCGCTCGTACAGCCGGTCGCGCTCCTCGCCCTCCAGGACGACCGCGCGGGTGGCGAAGGGCTTCACGTGCCCCTCGTCGGTGCCGGTCTCCATGGTGACCTGGGGTGAGGCGAGCAGGTTGTGGTACCACTCGGGGTGCTTCGGGCCGCCGCCGTTGGAGGCGAAGACCAGGTGGCGGACGCCGTCGCGCAGTCGGACCACCGGTGTGGTGTGCGGCCTGCCCGTACGGCGGCCGGCGGTGGTGAGGAGCACCAGCGGGACGCCTTCGAACACCCCTCCCACCTTGCCGTTGTTCTCCCGGAACTCCTTGATGACCCGTTCGTTCCCGCTCACGAGGGCACTCCAATCGTTTGCTTTGAAAGCAAAGGCAAACTAGCCGGGCCGCCGCCGCCCGTCAACTCCCGCCGGTCGCAGGGGTTCGGACGGCGCGACGGGCACCGGGGGAGTCTCCTGCGGGGCGGACTACCGGACCGCGCGGGCGAGGTCCAGGAAGAGCGCCGCCGACCAGCCGAAGCCGGAGGTCGCGCGCCGCGCCCGGGCGCCCGTCAGCGGGTTCCAGTACTCGTAGAGGCCGCCCCCGTCCCGGACCATGGCGAGCGTCCGTTCGCGCAGCTCGGCGGCGGTGTCCGGGAAGCCGGAGCGCTCCAGGCCCTCGGCGAGCAGGTAGTTGACGTTGAGCCAGACCGGTCCGCGCCACATCGCCTCGGGGTCGAACGCCGGGTCGTCGAACGCCACCGTCGGCACCGGCCGCTCGCCCCAGTAGGCGGGCGAGCGCAGGGTCCGTTCCAGGGCGGCGGCGATCCCGCCGGGCAGCCGGCCGGTAAACAGGGGCATCAGGTCGAGCGCGGTGCGCACCGGCACGGGCGCACCGGCCGCCAGGGTGGTGAAGCGGGTGCCGTTCCAGCGCCGGGCGACCAGCAGCCGGGCGTGGGCGGCGGCGCGCTCGCGCCAGCGGTCGGCCTCGGCGGGGCGGCCGAGGGCGGACGCGATGTCGGCCAGCCGGTCGGCCTCCAGGACGAGGTAGGAGTTGAGGTCGGGCGGCTCGGCGCGAGGGCCGTAGTCCCAGACCGGGCTGTCGTCCAGACCGGAGGAGTACGGGTGCAGGTACTCGGGCAGGCCGTCGCCGTCCGGGTCGGAGGCGGTGAACCACCACTCGTGCGCGCGCACCAGCCGCGGGTAGACGGCGGCGAGGAAGGGGAGGTCGGGGTCGGTCTCGTGCACCTTCCAGACGGCCCAGGCGGCGAGGGGCGGCTTGGTGACCGGGACCGGCGCGCGTTCGGGGCGCGCGCCGTTGGCGCTGCCGACGTGCTGGGCCAGGCGGGCGTGGTCGGCACGCGGCAGGTCGGTGGTGTCGGCCAGCACGCCGTGATCGTGCACCACGTCGGGGAGCCGGCCGTCGGGCAGCTGGTGGTCGAGGAAGAGCAGGATCTGGTCGCGGGCGAGCGCCGGGTCGCCGTGGCGCAGCGCGACGGCGTGGAACAGGGCGTCCCAGTTCCAGACGCCGACGTAGCCGTACTTGGAGGGGACCAGGCCCTCGCGGCCGGCGAACGGCAGCAGGTTGACGGCCAGGGTCCACCAGGCCGCCTGGGCGCGTTCAGCGAGGTCGGGGCGGACGGGCGGCATCCGGGCGAACCAGTCGGCCCAGCGGGCCTCGGCGGCGGCGCGCACGGCCGGGGCGGACCACCCGGACCGCTCCCCCGGCGGGCCGGCCAGGACGTGGCAGCCGTCGATCGCGAGGGTGTGCTCCGTGCCGTCGGGCCGCCGCCAGGAGGCCCGCGCGCCGTGCCCGGTGAGCACCAGGGTGGCCGGGTCCGCGAACAGCAGCGAAACCCCGCCCGCGAAGGCGATCCCGACCGGGGTGGCCGAGACGACGGGCAGCGGGCACCCGCCGGCGTCGCGCACCAGCAGGCCGGTGAGTTCGGTGGTCTCGGCGAGCGGGGTCTCGTACTCGGCCCGGGCGACGCGCAGGCCGTCGGCCGGTTCGGCGCCCGCGGTGACCAGCAGCCGGGCGCCGCGTTCGGTGAACGGCCGCTCGACCAGGTCGAGTTCGACGTACGGGGCGGACATCAGCGACCTCCCAGGCCCGAGGAGGCCATGCTGTTGAGGATCTTGCGCTGCCCGACCAGGAAGGCGATCAGCATCGGCACCACGGTCATCGCGGACAGCGCCGCGGTCAGCCCGTAGTCGATGCCGCCGCGCTGGGAGTTGAAGGAGTCGAGCAGCAGCGGGACGGTGAACAGCTCCGAGGTGTTGAGGAACACCAGCGGGAAGAAGTAGCTGTTCCAACTGGCCAGGAAGACGATGATGCCGAGCGTCCACAGGCCGGGCCGGATGTTGGGGAGCACGATCCGCCAGAAGATCGTCCAGCGGCCGGCGCCGTCGATCCTGGCCGCCTCCTCCAGTTCGACCGGCACGGCCCGGATGAACTGGCGCAGCAGGAACACCGCGAAGGGGTTGGCGACGGCGGGCAGGATCAGCGCCAGGTGGGAGTCGATCAGCTGGAGCTTGGCCAGCATGATGTACAGCGGCACGATGGTGACCTGGGCGGGGACCATCTGGGTGGCCAGGAAGAGGCCGAACAGCGGCCCGGAGCCGCGGAACGGGATCCGGGCGAAGGCGTAGGCGGCCATCGCGCCGGTGAACAGGGTGGCGGCGACGGTGACCGCCGCGATGTACATGCTGTTCCAGTAGGCCCGGCCGATCGGCACCTCGTTCAGCACATCGGGGTAGTTGCGGGCGCGCCAGGGCGAGGGCAGCCAGGACAGCGGTTCGTTGATCATCTGGCTGACGCCCTTGAAGGAGGTCAGCACCATCCAGACGAACGGGAAGAGCATCAGCAGGCCACCGAGGACGAGCCCGGTGTGCAGGAGGAGCCGCCGGGGGGCGGTGGAGTGGCGGACGGTCATGGCGGCGCCTCAGGACTCGTAGTGGACGAAGCGCTTCTGCGCCTGGAACTGGACCGCCGTGACGACCAGGGTGAGCAGCAACAGGAGCAGCGCGGCGGCGCTGGAGAGGCCGAAGTGGAACTCTCGGAAGCCCTGCTCGTAGACCTTGTAGACGATGGTCTGCGCGCCCTCGTTGTGGTCCGGGTTGACCAGCACGTAGACGAGGTCGAAGGCCTGGAAGGAGCTGATCACCGACACCACCACGGTGAAGAAGACGGTGGGCGACAGCAGCGGCAGGGTGACCGAGCGCAGGGTCTGCCACGGCCCGGCGCCGTCGATCCGGGCGGCCTCCAGCAGGTTGGCGGGGACGGTGGCGAGGCCGGCCAGGAAGATGACGACGTTGAGCCCGAGCGAGGACCAGACGGTCACCACGGCCACCGCGACCACCACCCAGTCCGGGTCGGCCAGCCAGTCGGGCAGGGTGACGCCGAACAGGTCGTGGACGGTGCCGTTGAGGATGCCGTCGGCGCCGCCGCCGAGGATCATCTGCCAGATCACCGAGACCGCGACCGAACTGGTCACCACGGGCAGGAAGTAGACCACCCGGTAGGCGGTGCGCCCGCGCACGCCGTGCAGGGCGAGCGCGATCAGCAGCGCGAGCGCGAGGCCGCCGGGCACGGTGATCAGGCCGATCTTGAGGGTGTTCCACACGGCGCGGCCGAACTCGGGGTCGGTGAGCTGGGTGCGGAAGTTGTCCAGGCCGACCCAGGTGGCGTCGCCGAGGCCGTCCCAGCGCATGAAGGAGAGGACGACGGCGAAGCCGAGCGGGCCGACCAGGAAGACCAGCAGCCCGAGCAGTTGGGGGGCGAGGAAGACCAGGGCCCACCGGCGGTCGCGGCGGCGCCAGAGCGGCTCTCGGCCGCCGCGCGCGGCGGGGGCGGCGGGGGCGGGCCCGGCGGCGGAGCGCTTGCGCCGCCGGGCCGCCTGCTGGGTGGCGGCGCTCACCCCTGCTCGCCCTTCATGCCGTCGACCAGGGTCTGGAGCTGGGTCATGCCCTCGTCGAAGCCGGCCTTGCCCTCCCAGATCTTCATCAGCTGGTCGTTGATCGCCTTGGTCAGGCCGGGGACGGCGACCTCGTCCGGGTAGTTGGCGAAGCCCCGGTCGCGCACGTCCAGGAAGGTCTTCGAGTGCGGCGGGTAGTTGCCGTCGGTCACCAGGTTCTCGGCGCCGCGCACGGACGGGACGCCGCTGCCGCCCTTGAGCCGCAGCTGCTGGCCCTCCTTGCTGACGAACTCGGTCAGGAAGGTGAAGGCCTCCTTCTGGTGCTTGCTGTCCTTGTTGATGGCCAGGTAGGAGGCGGCGACGGCGCCCGGGATCGGCTGCCCGGACTCGGACGGGAACGGCACGATGTCGTAGTTCGCGCGGTCGCCGCCCTTGTCGATGCCCTCGATCACCCAGCGGCCGCCGGCGTAGAAGCCGGCCTTGTGCTTGACGAACTGGGTGGCCGCGCCGTTGCCCTCGGGCAGCAGGTCCGCGGAGGCGAAGGTCTTGTCCCGGTAGCCGTCGGCGAGGGTCTTGAACGCCTGGCGGGTCTTCGGGTCGGTGGTCGCGACGAACCTCCCGCCGTCCCAGACCTTGCCGCCGAAGCCGTTGACCACGCTGTAGTTGGCGCCGTACCAGTTCCAGAAGATCGAGCCGGTCAGTCCGGCGGCCTTGAGCTTGGCGTTCATCTCCAGGTACTTGGCCATGGTCCACCGGCCGGCCTCGTTGAGCGCGGCCGGGTCCTCGGTGATACCGGCCGCGGCCAGGGCCTTCTTGTCGAACCAGAGCACCTCGGGGTTGGTGTCGTTGGGGACGCCGTAGGTCACGCCGTCCTTCTTGGCGCCGCCGTAGATGCCCTCGAAGAAGTCGGCGGGCCTGCTGCGGCTGTCCGGCCCGGCGAGCTTCTCGTCCAGCGGGGCGAGCACGCCGTCGGCGACCAGCTTGCCGATGTAGTCGTCGCCGACGTAGAAGACGTCGGGGGCGGTCCTGGAGGTGAGCTGGGTGAGCAGCTTGGGCTGGTAGTCGTCGTAGGAGGCGACCTGCTCCAGCTTGAGGGTGATGTCCGGGTGCTTCTCGGCGAACTCGTCGGTGAAGGCCTTGAAGACCGCCGTGTCCTCGGCCGAGCCCCAGGTCGACCAGCGCAGGGTGACCTTGCCGCCGTCGGCGGTGCCGCTGCCGGCGCCGCCCGCGCCGTTGGTGCCGCTGCACGCGGTGGCGGTGGCGACCAGCGCGGTGGCGGCCGCGACCAGGGCCGTCCTTCTGGTGAAAGCGGACATCGGATGCCTCCTGGGCTTTCGTGAGGGTGGGTGAGGGTCGGGGGGTTCTTCCGGCGCGGTGCGGGGTCAGGCGAGGCCGCCGCCGTCGACGACGAGGGCGGAGCCGGTCATGTAGCTGCTGGCGTCGCCGGCCAGGAACAGCACGGCGGCGGCGATCTCCTCGGGCGAGCCGGCCCGGCCCATCGGCCGGTCGGCGGCGTCCTTCTCGAAGGCCGCCCACTCCTCCCGGAGCTGGCGCGCCTCGTCGCGCAGCATCGGCGTCATGGTGTCGCCCGGGTTGACGGAGTTGACCCGGATGCCGGCGGCGGCGTGGTCGATCGCCAGGGCACGCGTCATGTTGACGACCGCGGCCTTGGATGCGCAGTACGAGAGCGCGTTGCCGCCGCCCTTCAACCCCCAGCCGGAGCCGGTGTTGATGATCGAGCCGCCCTCCGTCATCGCCGGGACGGCGAAGCGGCACATCAGGTAGACGGAGCGGACGTTGACGGCCATCACCCGGTCCCAGTCGTCCGCGGAGATCTCCAGAGCCGTCTGCCGGCGGATGATCCCGGCGTTGTTGAACAGGACGTGCAGGGCGCCGTAGGCCTCGACGGCGGTGGTGACGATCCGTTCGCAGTCCGCCTCGGAGGAGACGTCGGCGTGCACCGCGAGCGCCCGGCCACCGGCCGCCTCGATCTCGCGGACCACCTCGCCGCCGTCCGCGAGGTCGGCGACGACCACGGCGGCGCCCTCGGCGGCGAACAGCCTCGCGGTGGCCCGGCCGATGCCGGAGGCGCCGCCGGTGACGATGGCGACCTTGTCGCGCAGGGCTGCGGTGCGGTGGTTCAGGTCGTTCATGGGAGTTCCTCACTCGCGGACTGGATGCGGTAGAGCACGGATTCACGGTGTCCGGTGACCACCCGGACGTGGCCGGCCAGCGCGGCGTCGGCCAGCGGGTCGCCGCTGTCGACCAGCAGCGGCCGGCCGCCGAGCGCGGCGAGCTTCGGCCGGGTGGCGAGCACGACGATCCCGGCGAGCGCGTCCAGCACCCGGGGGCTGAACTGCTGGTTGCCGCGCCCGATCACGAAGCCCTGCCCGCCGATCACCGACAGCACGCCATGCGTCACCTGTGACATGGCAAGGGTGAGCAGCCGCTGCTCCGTGACGTCACGGGCGAGCAAGGCGCCGTCCCGCACGACGTCCACGCCCAGCGGCGTCAGCTCCAGGCCCAGCGCCCGCCCGACGGCGAGCGTGGTCGCACCGGGCCCGAGCGCGTAGGCGGTGCCGGGCGCCATGGCCGCCACCACCGCCCGGGCGATGGACTCCGCCGAGCCCGGCGCCGCCACCGAGGAGCCGGTCTTGCGCCCGCTCAGCCGGACCCGCGCGGCGGGCACCCGCACGGTCCCGTACAGCCGGGCGCCGACGCCGCCCGCCCGGTGGGCCTCCTCGTCGAGGTCGACGACCTCCGCCTCGGTGGTCCGCCCGTCGAAGCCGGCGGCGCCCGCGCCGGCCGCGGCGGGGCTGACCGCGAAGCAGCCCGAGTAGACCTTCACCCCGGCCGGCACGCCGAGCACCGGCGGGCGCGGCCCGGCGTCCAGGACGTCCCGCGCCGTCCCGTCGCCGCCGGCGAACAGCAGCAGGTCCACGTCGCGCAGCGCCGCCACCGCCGCCCGGGTGTCGGCCGCGCCCGTGCGGGGCGCCGCCGGCCGGTGGGCGACCTCGTGGCGCACGCCCGCCGCGAGCGCGCTGTCCTCCCCCATCGGCCCGGCCACCGTGCGGACCAGGACCTCGGGGCGGCGCAGGTGCAGGGCGCGCAGCGCGGCGGCGGCGCGGGCCCTGGCCCGGGGGACGGCGCCCAGCGCGAGCGCCCTGGCCTGGACGTCCGGCCCGTCGCTGCCCTTGAGGGCGACGGCGCCGCCGAGGCCCGCGACCGGGTTCACGATCAGGCCGACGATCATCCCGGCCGCTTCGCGCCGTGCTTGCGCAGGTAGGCGCGCCAGCTGGGCGACCACTGGGCCGGGTCGTCCAGCGCCGCCGGGTCGGTCCGGTGCACGGTCTGCCGGTAGGGCGCGCCGCGGACGAACTCCGGGTCCTTGCGGGCCTCGTCGGCGACGTGGGCGAGGATAGCCGCGTACTCGTCGAGGTCCTCCCGGGAGTAGGACTCGGTGGGCTCCAGGGTGAACGGCTCGGGCACCACGTAGGGGTGGTGGCTGGTCCAGTAGTGCACGCCGAAGTCCGCCGCCCGGATGCCGATCTCCTCGGAGTGCACGCCGGTCTCCTCGGCGAGCTCCTGCCAGGAGTAGCGGACCTGCTCGACCCGGCGCCGCCCGGCCCAGGGGACGGAGGCGCCGGGGATGCGGGCGACCTTGGCCAGCAGGTAGTTGTTGTTGAGCACGGCCGTCTCGGCGACCTCGCGCAGGCCCTCGGCGCCCAGCGCCATCACCCAGGCGTAGGCGCGCACCACGTTGGGCGTGACCCCGAGGAAGGGGCGGATCTTGCCGACCGAGTGCTCGGGGGCGGTGAGCGTGAACGCCTCGCCGGCGCGGTCGACCACCGGTCCGGGCAGGAACGGCGCCAGCGCCTCGGAGACGCCGCAGGCGCCGGCCGCCGGGCCGCCGCAGGCGTGCGGGGTGGAGAAGGTCTTGTGCAGGTTGAAGTGGCACAGGTCGAAGCCGGCGTCCCTGGCCCGGGTGATGCCGAGGATGCCGTTGGCGTTGGCCTGGTCGTAGCAGGCCAGGCCGCCGGCGGCGTGCACCAGGTCGACGAACTCGCGGATCCGCGGGTTGAAGATGCCGGTGTCCTCCGGATTGGTGATCAGCAGGGCGGCGGTGCGCGGGCCGACGGCGGCGCGCAGCGCCTCGATGTCGGGGTTGCCCTCGGCGTCCGGCATCAGGGTGATCACCTCGTAGCCGGCGACCTTGGCGCAGGCTGCGTTCGAGGGGTGGGAGAACATCGTGGTGATCACCTGGTCGCGCCGCTCCCCCTCGCCGCGGGCGGCGTGGTAGGCCCGGATCATCGCGATGTTGGCGTAGATCGCCGCCGAGCCGGCGCCGGGCTGCAGGGAGACCCGGGCCATCCCGGAGACCTCCTTGAGGATCTGCTCCAGCCGCCAGTAGATCTCCAGCACGCCCTGCACGGTGTCCTCGGGCTGCAAGGGGTGCAGGGCGGCCACCCTGGGGTCGCGAACGAAGGAGTCGTTGACCTTGGGGCTGTACTTCATGGTGCAGGTGCCCTGGCCGACGTCGATGTTGAGGTCGGCCCCGAGGGTCTCCTGGGAGAGCCGCAGGTAGTGCCGGACCACCTGGTTCTGGGAGAGTTCGGGCAGCGCGGGCGGGGTGCGGCGGGCGACGCCCTCGGGCAGGTCGACCAGGGGCGCGTCCGGGGCGGGCACGCCCATGCCGCGCCGGCCGGGGCGGGACAGCTCGAAGACGATCTCCTCGTCCCAGCGGGCCTGGTGGAAGCGGCGCAGCGCGGGCTTGGGCGCCACCGGCAGGGTGGCGAAGGGTTCGGGTGCGTCGTGGGTGCTCACTCGGTGTCTCCGGGCGTGGAAAGGGCGTCCTGGACGGCCGCCGCGAGGGTGTCGATGTCGGCGATGGAGTGCTGTTCGGTGACGCAGACCAGCACCTCGCGGGGCCCGAGCCGCACCCCGCCGAGGATGCCGCGCCCGCGCAGGGCGGTGAGCAGCGCGTCGGCGTCCGCCACCTCGACGGCGAACTCCCGGAAGTGCAGGGCCTCCTGGTGGCGCACCACGGCCCCGGCGGCGGCCAGCGCGCGCATCGCGTAGCGGGTGCGGGCGAGGATGGTCTCGCCGATCTCGCGCATGCCCTGCGGGCCCATCAGCGCGAGGTAGACGCCGGCGGTGATGCCCCACAGGGCGGCGGCGGTGCCCACCCACTCCTTGCCCTCCTCGCGCAGCGCGAAGGAGGTGCGGTCGTAGAAGACGTCGCCGAAGCCGTACTCGCCGGGGACGGCGGTCGGGGCGATGCCGAACAGCCGGGACGGGAACTCGGCGACCAGCCGCTCGTCGTCGTGGCTCGCGATGAACCCGGCCTGGCCCCCGCCGTACTGGGGGTGCATGCCGAGCGACTGGATGTCCCCGCAGACCAGGTCGGCGCCCCAGGAGGCGGGCGGGGCGAGCACGCCGAGCGTGATCGGGTCGGTGCCGACCACCAGCAGGGCGCCCACGGCGTGGGCCAGGTCGGCGAGTTCACGGCCGCGGGTCTCGACGACGCCGTGCACGGTGGGCGTCTCCAGGTAGAGGGCGGCGAAGGTGTCGTCGAGGCGGACCTCGCCCGTCTCGCCGGACTCCGCCACCGGGGCGAGCAGCACCTCGACGTCCGGGGCGAGGTAGTCGCGGATCTTGGCCAGCTTGTCGGCGGCGAGCGCCCCGCTGACCATCACCCGGGTCCGGCCGGTGCGGCGGGCGGCCATCCGCAGCGCCGTGCCGGCGGCCTGGTAGCCGTCGTAGATGGGGACGTTGACGACGTCCATCTCCAGCAGTTCGGCCATCATCGAGACGTACTCGAAGAGCGCCTGGAAGCGGCCGTGGTCCTCGTAGGGCTCGCCGGCGTAGGCGGTGAGGAACTCGCCGCGGCCGTTGACCTCGTCGCAGACCGCCGGGACGTGGTGCGGGTAGCAGCCGTGGCCGAGGAAGCTCAGCAGCGCGGACGGGTCGGTGTTGCGCGCCAGCAGGCCGCGGACGTGCCGGGCCAGGCCCAGCTCGTCGGCGAACGGCGCGGGGAGGTCGAGCGGGCGGTCCAGGCGCAGGTCGGCGGGGATGTCGCGGTAGAACTCCGCGACGTCGGGGGCGCCGATCTCGGCGAGCATCGCCGCCCGGGTCTCGGGTCCCGCGTTGGGGATGTAGGGGTGGGCCACGGACTCTCCTCAGGGCGTGGTCGGTCGGGGCTTGAGGACCACGGCGTCGCGCGGTCCGAGGGTCACGGGGCCGCCGGGCAGCGGGCGGCCGGTCAGCAGGTCGGTGCCGGGCTCGGGCAGGGACACGGTGGCGGGCTCGGTGCCGTGGTTGAGCAGGAAGAGGTAGCGGCCGCGGCGGCAGGCCTCGACGCCGGCGGGCAGGCCGGGGCCGGCGACGCCGGTGATCCCGGCGGCGGCCAGCAGCTCGTCCAGCAGCGGGGCCGGGTCCTCGGGCAGGCAGGAGAGGTAGGTGGCGGCGCCGCGCCGGGTCACGGCCGGGCGGCCGTGCAGCGGGCCGCCCCGGTAGCGGGCCAGCACCTCGGTGCCCTCGGCGGCCTCCAGCCATTCGGTCCAGGTGCGGGCGGTCAGCGAGGTGCCGTCCGTGGTGACGACCTCCTGGGTGACGCCGTCGGGCAGCGGGCGCCACTCCTCGACGCGCACCCCGAGCAGGTCGCGCAGCGGCCCGGGCGCGCCGCCGTCGTGGACCTGGTCGGCGGCGTCGACCACGCCGCTGAACGGGCCGACCACCAGCCGTCCGGGGTGGGCGGCCAGCGCGGCGGCGTGCCCGGCGGTGCAGAGGTAGAGGTTGGGGGCGATCACCAGCCGGTAGTCGGAGAGGTCTCGCCCCGGCGGGGCCAGGTCGACGGCGACGCCCCGGGCGTGCAGCGGCGCGTACCAGGAGAGCAGCAGTTCGTGCAGCCGCAGCCGGTCGGAGGGCATCGACTCGGGCGCCTCCAGCCCCCACCAGCTGTCCCAGTCGAGCAGCAGCGCGACCTCGGCCGCGGTGGTGGCGCCGGCCACCTCGGCCAGCCGCCGGACGTCGGCGCCCAGGGCGAGCGTCTCGCGCCACTGCCGGGTGCCGGTGCCGCCGTGCGGGAGCATCGCCGAATGGAACTTCTCCGGCCCGTACCGGGCCTGGCGCCACTGGAAGAACATCACGCCGTCCGAGCCGTGGGCGAGCGCCTGGAGGCTGTGCAGCCGCATCACGCCGGGGTCCTTGGGGACGTTGACCGCACGCCAGCTGACCGCGCTCGGCGCGGACTCCAGGAGCAGCCAGGGCTGCCGCTTCAGCGAGCGCATCAGGTCGTAGCTGAGCGCGGCCTTGACCTCGGCGCGCGGGTCGGCCGGGTCGGGGTAGGCGTCGTCGGTGACGACGTCCTCGGCCGCGGCCCAGCTCCAGTAGTCGAGGTCGCGCAGCACGCTCATGAAGTTGGTGGTCACCGGGACGTCCGGGGTGACCTCCTTGAGGACGGCGCGCTCGGCCTCGAAGCAGGCGAGCAGCGCGTCGCTGGAGAACCGCCGCCAGTCCAGCAGCTGGGCCGGGTTGACCGGGCCGGGGGCCTTGCGGGGCGGTTCGACCTGCGTCCAGTCGGTGTAGTGCTGGCCCCAGCAGGACGTCCCCCAGGCGGTGTTGAGGCCGTCGAGGGAGCGGTGGCGGGCCTGGAGCCAGCGGCGGAAGTCGCGGGCGGACTCCTCGCAGTAGCACTCGGCGGTGTGGTCGGCGTACTCGTTGCTCACGTGCCACATCGCCAGCGCCGGGTGGGCGCGGTAGCGCTCGGCCAGCGCGCGGGCCAGGCGGACGGTGGCGGCGCGGAACACCGGGGAGGAGGGGCAGTACCCCTGGCGGGAGCCGAACTCCAGCCGGGTGCCGCCGGCGTCGACCGGCCGCACCTCCGGGTGGGCGCGCACCAGCCAGGGCGGCGGGGTCGCGGTCGCGGTGGCGAGGTCGACGGCGATGCCGTGTTCGTGCAGCAGGTCGAGCACCCGGTCGAGCCAGCCGAAGTCGTAGGCCCCGGGCGCGGGTTCGAGCCGGGACCAGGAGAAGACCGCGACCGTGACCAGGTTGACGCCGGCCTCGGCCATCAGCCGGACGTCCTCCTGCCACACCTCCTCGGGCCACTGTTCGGGGTTGTAGTCACCGCCGAACAGCAGACCCGGTACCCGTGTCAGCCCCATGCCGCGCCTCCCCTGGGGGTCGGAAGCCCCGTCTCCGCGTCGTCCCGCATTTTGTATTCAAAATGCATAGTGCAGTACACTGGAGCGGGTCAAGAGGTGTGCTTCGAATCCGGAGGTTGGGGGACGCGATGGCGATCGAGCGCCGTCCGCTGCGCGAGCAGATCCGCGACGAGCTGATGGACCGGCTCACCCGCGGCGAGTTCGCGGCGGGAACCGATGTCAACGAGGCCGTGCTGGCCGCCGAACTCGGCGTCAGCCGCACCCCGCTGCGCGAGGCGCTGATCGCGCTGGCGGGCGAGGGCGTGCTGGAGAGCAGCCAGGGCCGCGGCTTCCGCTTCGCCCCGGTCAGCCGCAAGGAGTTCCGCGAACTGGTCGCCATCGTCGCGGCCCTGGAGGCGCTGGCGCTGGAGTCCTCCGACCCGGAGCACCTGCGCACGATCGCCCCCCGGCTGCTGGAGCTCGCCCAGGGCTTCCCCGACCAGGTGGCCGCGCACGCCACGGTCGACCGGCGCGACGACGAATGGCACGGCCTGCTGCTCAGCGGCTGCTCCAACGAGCGCCTGCTGGACCTGCTCACCCGGGTCAAGGCCGGGATGCGGCGCTACGAGAACCTGGTCGTCGCCGAGGACGAGCCGGTGGCCCGCGAGTCGGCGGAGCACTGCGAGATCGCCCGCCGGCTGCTGGCGGACGACCTGCCCGGCGCCATCACGGCGCTGCGGGCCAACTGGGTCGGCGGCATGGAGCGGATGCTGGCGCACCTCCCGGAGGACTGACCCGCGAACGGCGGAGCGCCCGCCGCCCGGGGCGCGGGCGGCGGGCTCGGGGTGCTGCCGGGGTGCCGGGGCGTCAGGCCTTCGGCACGTGCAGGCGTGCCCAGGAGGAGGCGCCGGGCCAGCCGTCGGCGTCGGTGCCGGCGTAGCCGAGCTTGCGCTGCCAGCGGGCGTAGCTCTGGCGGTCGGCCTCGCTCCACTGCGGGCCCGGGCCCTGCTGGTAGGCGCCGCAGCCCTCCTCCACCAGGCGGCGGCCCATGGCGGTGACCAGCGGGCTGCGGGGGCCGGTGCGGAACCACTCCGAGCCGGGGAACGGCGCCCAGCCGCCCGTCGTGCCGTTGCCCGTCGTGCCGTTGCCCGCGCCCGGCTCCAGCGCCCCGGAGGTGACCAGCCGGTAGAGGGCCCCGCCGGGGCACTCGGTGGCGTAGCCGTCGCGGTGGCCGCGGATCTCCCGGCCGGCGCCGTTGGCGCGCAGGTAGGCGATGGCGTCCCGCAGGCCGGCGGTCTGCTCGGCGGTCGGGCCGGTGTGGCCGCTGTCGCCGACGAAGGCGAGGACGGCGAAGTGGTCGCGGTTGAGCGCGGTGCTGCCGTTGGCCGCGTTCTGCGCGTTGCGCCCGCGGCCCTCGAAGACGTAGCCGTGCTCGCAGACGGCGAGGTTGTACGCGAAGTCCGACCAGCCGTTGCCGTCCATGTGGCTGTTCTGGACCTTGCGCATGTACCCCGCGCAGGTGCCGTGCTCGTCCGCGCTGTACGGGCCGCCCAGGTAGTGCACCTTGACGCCCCGGTTGGCCGCCACGGACTGGTGCCCGTTGCGGGCCGCCCGGGCGCCCCACTCTGCGCGGCTGACGAACTTCATCGCCGTTCCCCCTTCGTTCCGTGCTGCGCGGGCCGTCCCCCGGCCCGCGTCCGTGCTGCTCCGAGCGTTGCGCCCGGCGCGTGCAGTCCGCGTGCAGTCCGCATGCGGCGGACGTGCACCGGGCCCGGCGGTCAGCTCCCGGTGACGCCGCCGTGCACCCGGGCCGTGTAGTCCGCCAGCAACTTCTCGATCCGGCGCAGGATGGCGGCCAGCGCCGCGTCCTCCAACGCCCGCATCGCGTTCACCTGCTTCGGGGTGTAGCCGTACCGGGCCGCGTCGTCGTAGCTGTACTCGTGCCAACTGCGGTTGTTCTTGCTGCGGTTGGCAGAAGCGTCCATCCGGCGCAGGTTGTCCTCGTGGTCGCCGAGGTTCTTGAGGTGCTCGTACAGCTCCGCCCGGACCCCGCGCGGGGCCGCCAGGTAGAGCCGCAGCACCGGGACGAGTTCGTCCAGCTTGGTGATCCGGTCGAGGGAGACCAGGTGGTCGGTGTCCAGCGTCGGCTTCTCCCTCCCCTCCGCGACCGCCCGGGCCACCCTGGCCTCCCAGGCCTCGCGGCCCGTCACCTCGTCGAAGTCGATCCGGCTCCGGTTGCGGTAGTTCTCGCCCTTGGTGCGCATCACCTCGATCAGGGGCCGGCTCTTCTCCCGCACCTCCCCCTCCCCCGCCTCGCGCGCGGTGGTGAGGTTGTCCTTCTCTCCCCCGCCGGCCCGGACCGCGCCGCCGGCCTCGTCGGCCTCGTGTCGCAGCGCCCAGGAGTCCCGCAGCCAGGTGAGGTACTCCAACTCCTGCGGGGAGCGGCCTCCTTGCGCCACGAAGGCGTCGAGTTCGGCGATCCGGTCCTCGTCCGGGAGCCGGCCGGCCCTGCCGAACCACCCGTCCAGCGCGGCCGGGCGCGGCGGGCGGCCCTGGATCCGGCCGGCCAGTTCGAGGCCGGCCGCGCCGGCGGCGGCCGTCTGCGCCGCGGTGGCGGCGGCCGAGCGGGCCAGGTCCCGCTCGGTGCGCTGCACCTTCTCCGCCGCCCGGGCCTGGCCGGCCGGGTCCAGCCGCACCGGGCCCTCGCCGCGCTTGCGGCGGCGCCCGTCCTCGGCGGCGACCACGCCGCCCTGCTCGGTGCTCCGCCCGGCCAAGGTACGGCGGTGCTCCGCGAGTTGCCGCTTCAGATCGGCGATCCTCGCCCGGTCCCGGCGGCTCCCGCCGCGCAGGGCATCGATCATCGAGGTCAGCTTCTCGATCTCCCGCGCGGCGTCCCAGGCCCTGGTGCCCGGCACCGGCACGTACTCGCCGGTGAGCAGGGCGCCGGTCTGTTCGACCAGGGTCCGCAGACCCCCGCGCAGGCTCTGGGCGTCCTGGACCGCGCGGATCGCGGCCAGGTGGTGCGCCGCGTCCTCGGCGGTGGCGTCCGGCCCGGCGGCGATCCACATCCGGCCCCGGCCCAGCCGGTCGTAGTCGTGCCGGACCTGCACGGTGCGCCCGCCGTCCTCCAGCACCTCCACGGTGTCCCGCAGTTCGGCCGGAAGCGCCTCGATGAAGCGCAGGTCGACGGTGGCGTGCCGCAGCACCACCGGGGCGCCCGCTGCCGGCGCGCTCCCCTCCTCCGCCGCGCCCTCGGCCAGCGCGCCCAGCTTCAGCAGGGCGCCCGACGCGGCCGCCTCCCCCAGCACGCCGAGGATCTCCCGCCGCTCGCCGCGCGCCAGCGCGGTGTCCAGCCGGTAGGCCAGATCCACGTTGGAGACCACCAGCTGGACGTTCCCGAGGACGCCGTCGACCTCGCCGACGAAGGCCAGCGCCCCGGCCCCCTTGGTGATCCGCAGCACCTTCGCGCCCTTGCCCACGGCCCCGGTGACATTGCCGCCGAGGTCCAGCGCGTCCAGCAGGGTCTGCTCGTCCGCCCGCAGGTCCCCGGACAGCGCGCGGTCGCGCAGCCGGACCACGGCCGCCGCCGCCCCGCCGGCCTGCGACAGCGCGATCAGCGGCGCGCCGACGTACGGGGCGCCGGCGATCGACAGCACGGCTCCGCCGACGAACAGGAACGTCGAGGAGGCGGCGAGGAAGGCAGCGAGCGGGATCTCGCCCGAGCAGCGCAGCGCGACGGCGCGCGCCGGGAACGCCCGCCCGGCCAGCGTGAAGCCGTCGGTCTCGGCGAGCACGACGCCCTTGGGGTAGGGCACCCGGGCGAGGTCGGCGAGCGCCCGGTCCAGCGCCTCCTGCGGGGTGTCGCCGCCGCCCTCGTAGGAGCGGCGGCGCCCGGACGGCGAGTGGTCCCAGATCCGCAGCCGCACCCCGTCGGCCGGGGCGTCGGGGGCGGTGGTGACGTACAGCTGGAGGGGGACTCCGGTCGGCTCGCCCTCGCCCGCCACCCAGGCGGCGCGCAGCGGCACCGCCTCGCCGCGGGCGAGGGTGCGGTCGACGAAGGCGAGGTCCTCGGTCAGCTGCCGGCGCGCCGCGTGCGGGCCGTCCGGCGCGGACCCCGGGCGGCTGCCGGGTTCGACCGCGACCCGCTGCTCCAGCACCGCGTGGCGCACGCCCCCGCTCCAGGTCAGCTCGCAGCCGATCTCGTAGCGCCCGGGAAGGTCGGCCCAGCGGATCTTCCAGAAGTCGTTGAAGGCGCGGCCCGGGGCCAGCCATCCGGTCGGGATCCCGGGCCCGAGCAGGCCCGGGGAGGCGGCCGCCACGCCCCGGCCGAGCTCGCCGCGGTACTCGCCGGGCGGTGGCGGGTCGAGGGCGCGGACCTGCCAGCGCAGCCGTACCTCCTCCTCCGGCCGGTCGGGCCAGATGAGTTGGTAGCGGACCTCGCTGCCCGGCGTCGCCCGGCCGTCCGGCTCGGCGACCAGGTACGGGCCGCCGCCGTTCCGCGCGCGGGGCGCGGCCAGGCCGCGCATCCGCTCCTCGTACGCGGTCCGCAGTCCGGCCCGGAGCTCGGCCAGGCCGGCGGGTGCGGCGGCGCCGGAGCGGAGCACGATCCGGGCGAGGTCCTCGGGGTTGAGCACCAGCAGGGAGGTCCAGACCTCCTGCCAGAACTCGCCGTCCCGGAACAGCCGGCAGGAGACGATGTGCAGTCCGGCGGCGTCGGCGGGCAGGTCCCAGCGGTGGGGTTCGGCGTTCTCCGCCCCGGTCAGGCGGCCGGAGGGTCCGGTGCGGACGGCGTCCACCAGGCCGCCGCCGAACGCCCGGTGGACGGGGTCGGGGCGCAGCCGCCACTCGGCGCGGACGGGGTAGACGTCCTCGGGCAGGCGCAGTCCGATCCGCACGGTGCTGCCGCGCGGAACCGGGCCGCCCGCGGACTGGTCCTCGACGACGAGCCGGGCGCCGCCGGTCTGGTCGAGTTCGCCGGACTGGCGGCGGGTGGCGGCCAACTGCACTTCGGCGCGCAGCCGTTCGGGCAGCAGACCGGGTTCGACGCGCAGGCGCCGACCGGCCGGCAGCGGGCGGTCGGCGACGTTCGGCAGGTCCCGGGAGAGGTCGTGCTCGGCGGCCCAGAGGTCGCGGTTGTACCAGTAGACGAGCAACCGCCAGTCGTCCGGGCGGCCGTAGAGGCGGCGGGCCGCCTCGCGGACGCTCATCGGCTCGGTGAGCCAGACGGCGGGGCGTCCCTCCTCGGCGATGTCGTAGGCGGAGCGGGGGCGCAGGGTGAACCCGGCCGGGAGGACGTCGAGTCGGGCCGGCCGGTCGGCGGGTCCGGCGGGCAGGGCCGGCCGGTCGGCGGGTCCGGCGGGCAGGGCCGGCGCCTTCGCCAACTCCTGGATCAGCGCCTTGACTTCGCGCTCGATGCGGTCACGGGCCCCGGTCGAGAGCTCGGCGACGCCGGGCCCGGACCAGCGGAACGCGGGCGTGGTCACCGCCCCGACCGGCGCGTTGGCGGCGGCCCGGGCCAGGGCGCGGGTGAGCGCGGCCCGCAGCCGGGGGCGGTAGGAGCCCTCGGCCGCGGCGGTCGCGTCGAGGCGCAGCCGGACCGGGACGGTGACCTGGGGGATCATGCGGGGCGCCGCTCCGTCCGCAGGCGGCCGGGGTCGGCCGCGGTGAGGGTGTTGCCGTAGCCGTCGGACTCGGCGTCGCCGGTCAGCAGCACCGGCCGGCCGTCGCAGCGCAGCCGGGCCCCGGCGCCCTCCAGGCCGACGGAGCTGTCCAGCGCGCCGCTGTTGGAGGTGAAGTGGAAGGAGCCGCTCGCCGCGAGCAGCGGCGGCTTGCCGTCGACCCGCAGCCTGGACGCCGTGGCGGTGGTGACCTCGACGGCGGCCCAGGCGCCGTTGGCCGGCGTGGTGCCGGGGGTGGCGGTGACGGAGCGCGCCCCGGGGACGGCGGTCATGCCGGCTCCCCGGCGGGCACGGCGGCGGGCGCGGCGGCCGGGGCCTCGTGCCGGAGGTCGAACTCGGCCTTGTCGACCTCGGTCGTCAGCGGTTCGATGTCCGCGCGCACGGCCTTGACCTCCCAGTGGAAGGCGTGCGACGCCGGGGAGCCGTCGACCGTGCGGACGGTGAAGCGGCCGTCCCGCACCCGGGAGGCGGCGAGCGCGCAGAGCGGCTCGTCGTCGTCCTCGAAGACCGGGGTGAGCTGCACGGTTCGACCCTCTGCCAGAGTCAACGCCTCGAAGTACTCCGGGAGTTCGACCACCGCCCGGCCATCGGCGAGCCGCCCCTCGCCGCGCTGGTAGACGCCGTTCTCGGGCCCTTCGAGCGCGGTGTGCAGGAGGTACTTCCGCTCGGTGTCGAGCGGGTGGTCGATGAGGAACTTCTTCTCCTTGGCGTAGACGATCCCGGAGCAGCGGATGTCGCCGTTGTTGTACATCCGGACGGTGGCGGTGCCGAAGTCGCCGATCGTTCCGCCGAGGTAGAGGCCGCCCCCGAAGTTGGCGTCCCAGGAGGTGATCCGGTTGAGCGCCGGCTCGTAGTCGCCGATCGACAGGCCGCCCTGGACGTGCAGCAGGCCGCTGCTGCCGAAGTACTGGTTGCTGACGACCGTCTTGCCGGGCCCGGCGAGGTGCAGGTTGCCGGCGCCGACCAGGGTCTTGTCCCGGCCCAGGTACACGTCGCCGGTGGATCGGACGTCATTCACGGCGAGGTTGCGGGCGGTCACGTCGTTGACCGCCAGGTTGCGGGCGGTCACGTCGTTGACGGTGAGGTTGCGGGCGTAGACGTCGGCGTAGGGCTTGCTGTCGGCGGCGTACTCGAGCGACGGCCAGTCGGCGCTGCGGTCGACGAACTCGAAGCCCCGGCCGGCCCGGAACGAGAACTGGGCGTGCTGGACGCCGTGGCCGTGGAAGCCGAGCGCGCCGAGCACCTCGCCGGCCACGGCGGTGTCGCCGTCCAGCCGGCCCGTGTGCAGCATGCCGCCGCCGAGCCGCAGCCTGGTCCTGGCCGCCTGGTAGAAGTCGATCAGGTCGTCGGGGTCGTTGCCGGTGCCGATCACCAGCTGGGTCTTCTCCCCGTTGTACGGGAAGTACCGGATGAAGGCCTCGTCACCGGAGCCGCCGCCGGGGTCGCGGGGGAACATGATGCCGTTCGCCGCGGTGGCGCCCACCGAGGGGACGATCGCCCCGGTCGCCCGGACGTCCTTGGTGTTGAGGTTGGCGCCGGTGAGGTCGCCCTCGGCCGTCAGGTTGCCCTTGACGGTGTACTGGCCGGGGATCACCAGGCCGGCCGCGACCCGTCCGGCGGTGGTGACGGTGCCCTTGCCGGCGGCCCGGCGGAAGGTGCCGAGCACGAGGTGGTCGGCGGTGACGACGCCGACCGCCTCGACCTTGGGCTCCTCGGTCCACCGCGTCTCGCCGGGCACGCCGGTCTCGTCGCTCGGGTCGGTGGCCCGTTCGCTGTAGCGGACGGCGACCGTCAGCGTCAGGTCGCCGGCGCCGGGCACGGGGACCTGGGCCGCGGCGGGCAGCACGACCAGTCGGCCCAGCCGGTCGACGGCGTAGCCGGGGGCGACCGTGACACTGGCGTCGGTGCAGGTCACGGTGAGGCCGGAGACCACGCCGGGGCTGTAGAACAGCGCGGTGAGCAGCTCGCGCCGGGAGCGGTGGTAGCGCTGCTCGGTGTCGAAGTCGTCGGCGCGCAGGAACTGGTAGTCGAAGTAGCGGGGCCGCTGCATCGGCGGGACGGGCTGGGTCACGGCTTCTCCCCCTTGCGAGGCTTGAGGTAGGTGTCGACGCGGACGGTGGCACGGACGCCGACCTGGAGGCCCGCGGTGACGGGCTTGAACACCCGGTCGGCGAGGTGGCCCCGGCTCGGCCGGTAGTCCCGGTAGAGCCGGGACTGCTCGGGGGTCAGCGGGGTCGGGTCGGGGCCCGTGCCCAGCACCACCCGGGCGCGCCGGATCGGTGAGGTGTCGACCGCGGTGCCCGCCGGGTGGACCCGGTCGAGCAGGTTCATCAGCGCCTCGTACTGCCGGTGGTCGAGGGTGCCGGCGGGCAGGTCGACGCTGAACTCGTACGGGTCGGTGCGCCGCCGGCGGGCGTAGCCGAGGGCGACGACGACGCCCACGCCCCCGTCGGGGCTGCCGACCGTGGTGGCGGCGCCGGTGGTGGCGGACAGCGCCAGCGCGCCGCGCATCCGCACGGTCTGCCAGCGGAAGCCCACCGCGCGGCGGCGGTTGAGGTTGGTGCCGACCTGCGGCAGCGGAACGGCGCCGACGACGAGGGCGAGCGTCCGGTTGCCGGTGCCGCCGGCCGGGGCGAGCACCACCGGCAGGGCGGAGACCAGCCACTGGTCGCGCAGCAGGCCGACCAGCCGGCGGACCTGGGCGACGGCCTCGGCCCCGCGGGCGAGGAAGTCGGTGCCGAGCTGCCCGGGCAGGGTGATCACCGTGTACAACTCGGCGGGCAGCGGCGGCAGCTGTTCGATCGCCGGGAGCGGGTTGGACACCGCGGGCAGGCCGGCGGCCCGGAACGCGGCGGTCGCCGGGTCGGCGGCGGTCAGCTGCTGGGCCTCGGTGCGCAGCCGCTGCACGGCGGCGGAGCGGTCGGTGAGGACGGTCGTCGCCGCGCCGTGCGGGGTCCAGGCGCGCAGGGCGGCGGCGAGGCCGTCGCCGAGCACGGCGTGGGTGCGCTCGTCCTGGCGGGCCGTGTAACGGGCGCGCAGCTGGTCGGCGTCGCGGTCCAGGACCATGCCGTGCAGGGGCAGGTGCGAGACGAACAGGCGGTCCGCCGCGAGCCGGTGCACGGTGGTCAGACCGCAGGGGGCCAGCAGCCAGCGGCCGTCCGGGTCGTCGGCCGGGTCGGCGGGCGGGCGCAGCTCGGCGATCAGCGCGCGGACCTCCGGGGGGACGGACGGGTCGGGGGTGCGCACCCGGGCGGCGAGCGCGGTGAGTTCGGCGGCGGTGAGCGGGGTCAGGTCGGCGCCGATGCCGAGCTCGTAGCGGCTGCCGCCGTCCCGGTCCTGGACCCGCAGCAGGGTGCCGCGGGCGGTGGCGCCCAGGGCCGTGCGGCAGGCCGCCAGCCGGACCAGGGCGGCGGCCAGGCCGCGGGCCAGCGCGGGCTGCGCGGCCGCCCGGTCGGCGAAGGTCCAGCCGGTGCGCAGGGCGGCCCGCAGTTGCTCGTCGCGGGCCCGGCGGTCGGCCGACAGCGGCCGGGCGGCGTGCACCGCGTCCCCCTCCGGGCCGGGGTGCACCAGGTGGACGGTGCGGACCTGGTCGAGCACGGTGAGCCGGTCGAGCGCGTCGCCGCCCGGGGCGGTGACCAGGAAGGCCATCGCCAGGCCGTTGGCGCTGTCCTCCACGGTGAACGGCGCGGGGACGGCGAACCGGGCCAGCGCCCCGCCCTCCGGCGCCGGGCCGTTGAGCAGCCCGGCCAGGCCCTGCGGCGAGGGCACCGCCCAGGGGCGCAGCACGGCGAGGCGGGCCCGGTACTCGTCGTCGCTCTCGCGGGCCGGCCGAACGTCCGCGCCGTCCGGGCGCACGGTGAGGCGTTCGGCGAAGCGGGGCGCCTCCAGTTCGGCGCCGAGTTCGTCGAGCGCGCCGGAACGCGCGCCGGCCAGGGTGCGGGAGGCGGCGATCTGCCGGGCGGTGCGGCGGATCTCGGCCTTCGGCGCGCCCAGGACGTAGAGCAGCCGGGCGGTGGTGCCGGACAGGCAGCGCACCCGCAGCAGGTCGGCGGCCTCGGCGGCGGTCAGCGGGTGGGCGGTGCCGTCGCCGTCGAGCCAGGCGGCGGCGAGTTCGAACGGGGTGCCGGGCACCCGGTCGGCGCCGAGCGGGAGCGGGTGCAGGGCCTCGGCCTCGGTGAACGGGAGTACCAGCAGCGGCGGTTGGACGGCGCCCGCCACGGTTGCGGTGAGCCGCAGGCCCCGCTCGGCGAGTCCGCGGGCCGGTCCGGCCAGGACCAGCGGGCGGGCGGGGCCGGTGCCGGGGGTGCCCGGCAGCCGCCCGGTGAGGCGGCCGTCCGCCGCGGTGAGCGCGACCGGTTCGTCGTACACCGCGGCGCGCAGCGGGGCGGGGAGGTGGGCCGTCATTGCCCGGTGGCCGGCCACCGGGGGCTCGATGGGCGTGCGGGCGGTCACTGGGTGAGCCCCTTCGCGTCCTCGACGAGCACGGCGATCTCGTTGGCCGCCAGCCGCACGTTCGGTCCGGCGGGGGGCACCGCTCCGGCGTGGAGGGGGGAGGGGAACTTCGTCAGCTTGAGGTCGACGACGTCGGCGAGGCCGGGCTCGGCCATCATCGCGGCGAGCACCGCCGCGTGCCGGACCTCCTCGCCGAGGCCGAGGCCGTCGACGTACTCGGCGACCCTGGTCAGCAGCCGGGCCTTCAACTGGTCGGGCGGAGTGGTGGAGCCGCGCACCACCAGCCGGGCCGAGAGCACCACGCCGACCTCCACGGCGGGCTGGATGCGCGGCACCACGCCCAGCGGGCGCAGGTCGTCGATCGCCCGGCGGACGGCGTCGTGCAGCCCGCCGCCGCCCGGGCCGCCCCAGATCGCCGCCGGGGTGGGCGCCACCAGCACGTCCAGTCCGAACGGGCTCGCCGCGGTGGCCTCGTCGCCGAACAGCCGGTCGATGAAGTTGCCGTCGAGCGTGCCGAAGATCGACTGGTGGATGTCCAGGCCGCCGTAGACGTCACTGACCTGCACCTGGCGCACGCCGGGCACCATGGCGGCGGCCAGCCGGATCGCCTCGGCGTTCCACAGCGAGCGCGGCGCGCGCAGCAGCAGCCGGCGGTAGCGGTCGTCGGGCCACTGCCGTTCGCCGCCGGTGAGCCGGGCGGCGGCGCCGTCGATCTCGATCTCGACGCCCGCCTTGCCCGGGCCGGCGAGGAACTCGGCGCGCCAGGGGTCCTGCGGGTTCCAGGCGGTGATCTGCTGCTCGGGCCGGGCCGGGTCGAGGTTGCCCCCGGGCCCCGGGTTGAAGGCGACCACCGGGACGGTCACCTGCCGCTGCTGGGCGGAGAGTTCCACCCGGGCGTCGGTGGCGGCGTCGTCGCCGCGCGGGGTCAGCAGGCGCACCCCGCGCGGTATCACGACCGGCGCCGACGGGGTGCCGCGCAGGGAGAGCCTCAGCTCGCCGCCCGCCTCCAGGTACGGTCGGGGGAGGCCGAGTTCGGCGCCGAGCGCGGTGAGTGCGGCTCCGCCTGCGGTGGGGACGAAGGCGTCGTCGTAGGCGCCGGCCAGGGCCGACCAGGTGCGGGCGTCCTCCAGTGCGGTGACCTCCAGCAGGCGGCGGATCACCGAGCCGGGGCCGAGGTCGAGGTCGGCGCCGAACACCTCGCGGGCCAGTTCGAAGCGCTCCGTCACCAGGCGGGCGTAGGGCTTGGGCACGAAGCCGTGGTCGGTGACCCCGTACCCGGCCTCGGCGGCCTCGGCGGTCGGGGTGATCGGGGAAGGCTGGTCAGGCACGCTGCACTCCGGTGGTGAGGGTCACCGGCAGCACCGCGCCGGTGTCGGTTTCCAGGACCGCGCCGACCACCAGGGCCCGGTCGGCGCCGGACGGGTCGTCGACCCGGACGTCGAGGACGCGCCGCACCCGGGGGTCGCGCCGCAGGACGGCGAGGACGGCGAGCCGGATCCGCTCGCGGACCAGTTCGGGGGTGCGCTCCTCGGCGAGCACCCGCAGGCCGTCGAAGCCGAAGCCGCGGTCGAGCGGGTCGGTGCCGAGCGCGGTGGTCAGCGCGAGGCGCACCGACTGGAGGACGGCGTCGGGGCCGGTGACGACGGCGAGGTCGCCGTCGCGCAGCAGCAGGTCGGCGGCGAGCGGGTCGGTGGCGGGCACCGGCTCGGCGGACGGCCCGACCGCGAGGTTCCAGGCGGCGGTCATCCGGTCACGTCCATGTGCCCGGTGACGGCGACCTTGACGTTCTCCGCCTTCATCGCGATGGTCTCCTGTGCCTCGAATCGCAGGTTCTTGCCGGTGAGCGTGATGGTGCCGTCGGCGGCGATCACCACGGACGCCCCGCCGTCGGCGTGCTCGATGGTGACGGCGTGTTCGGCGCGGGCGCGCTCGGGGCGGACGCCGGCGCCGTGCAGCGCCTTGCGCCCGACCCGGACGGTCAGTTCGCCGACCTCGATGACGCGGTTGCCGTCGGCGTCGGTGAGGTCGTTGCTGGCGCGGTCGCCGGGGTCGGCGCCGGGCCGGTCGTCGCCGACCGCGCCCCGCTGGCCGGCCGGCACCGCGGCGGGCAGGTGCAGCCACCAGTCGCCGGACCGGGCCGCCGGGCCTTCGCCGTCCCGCCAGAGGGCGCCGACGTCCACCGCGTCGTCGGCCCGGCCCCGCCGGGGCACCAGCAGCACCCGGGTGCCGGGGTAGCGCGGCAGCACCAGCCCGTAGCGGCCCCAGGCGAACGGGGTGGCGTAGCCGACACCGGGCAGCCGGTCCGGCTCGCTGCGGGCGGTGTCCAGCCGCCGGTGCTGCATCGGCTCGCCGTCGCCGGGCGCGAGCCCCCGCCAGACGGTGGCGGTGGGCCCGTCCGCGCCGCGCACC
>NZ_JBHVER010000038.1:0-47415 GCF_042802195.1 Kitasatospora sp. NPDC057500
GAACGGGAGGCGCGGGGCTCGCGGAAAGTCAGCGGGCTCAGACGAGCTCGGTGACGGTACCGCCGGCGGCGGTGATCTTCTCGGCGGCCGAGCCGGAGACGGCGTCCACCGTCACCTGCAGCGCGACCGAGATCTCGCCGGTGCCGAGCACCTTGACGAGGGAGTTCTTGCGAACCGCGCCCTTGGCGACCAGGTCCTCGACCGTGACCTCGCCACCCTGCGGGTAGAGCTCGGCCAGCTTGTCGAGGTTGACGACCTGGAACGTGATCTTGAACGGGTTCTTGAAGCCCTTCAGCTTCGGCAGACGCATGTGGAGCGGCATCTGGCCACCCTCGAAGCGCTGCGGAACCTGGTAGCGGGCCTTGGTGCCCTTGGTGCCACGACCGGCGGTCTTACCCTTGGACGCCTCACCACGACCCACGCGGATCTTGTCGGTCTTGGCACCCGGGGCGGGACGCAGGTTGTGGATCTTGATCGGGTTGTCGCCCATGATCAGTCCACCTCCTCAACCGTCACCAGGTGACGGACCGTGTGGGCCATCCCGCGGATCTCGGGACGGTCCTCCTTCACCACGACGTCGTGCATCCGCTTGAGGCCAAGCGAGCGCAGGGTGTCACGGTGGTTCTGCTTGCTGCCGATGTACGACTTGGTCTGCGTGATCTTCAGGCGAGCCATCAGGCACTCACCCCGGCAGCGGCACGGGCACGCAGCAGACCGGCCGGAGCCACGTCCTCGAGCGGCAGGCCACGGCGGGCCGCGACCTCCTCGGGGCGCTGGATCTGCTTGAGCGCGGCAACGGTCGCGTGCACGATGTTGATCGCGTTGTCCGAGCCGAGCGACTTCGACAGGATGTCGTGAACGCCGGCGCACTCCAGGACGGCGCGCACCGGACCACCGGCGATAACACCGGTACCGGGGGCGGCGGGCTTCAGCAGCACGACGCCGGCGGCCTTCTCGCCCTGAACGGGGTGCGCGATGGTGCCCTGGATACGGGGGACCTTGAAGAAGTTCTTCTTGGCCTCCTCAACACCCTTGGCGATGGCGGCCGGAACCTCCTTCGCCTTCCCGTAACCGACACCCACGGTGCCGTCACCGTCGCCCACCACGACCAGCGCGGTGAAGCTGAAACGACGACCACCCTTGACAACCTTGGCGACGCGGTTGATCGCGACGACGCGCTCGACGTAAGCGGTCTTCTCGACGGCGGGGGCGTTGCCCCGGTCGTCACGCTTACGGTCGCGCCGCTCGCCACCGGTGCCGCCGCCGGCGCCGCTACCGCGGCGCTGGGGTCCAGCCATTGGAATTACCTCTCTCGATTACGTCCGCCGACAGAGTCGACGAGCGGCTTAGAAGTCGAGCCCGGCCTCGCGGGCCGCGTCCGCCAGGGCGGCGATGCGGCCGGCGTACCGGTTGCCCGCGCGGTCGAAGACGACCGACTCGATGCCGGCGGCCTTGGCGCGCTCGGCGACCAGGCTTCCGACCTTCTTGGCCAGCTCGGTCTTGTCGCCCTCGGCGCCCTTGATGGACACGTCGAGGGTGGACGCCGACGCCAGGGTGTGACCCTTGGCGTCGTCGATGACCTGGGCGACCATGTGACGGTTCGAGCGCGTCACGACGAGGCGCGGACGCACCTCGCTGCCGACGATGCGCTTGCGAACGCGGATCGCGCGGCGCTTGCGAGCGGCGCTCTTGTAGGCGTTGCCCTTGCCGATCTTGACAGAGACACTCATCGCTTACTTACCACTCTTTCCGACCTTGCGGCGGATAACCTCGCCCGCGTACTTGACGCCCTTGGCCTTGTACGGGTCGGGCTTGCGCAGCTTGCGGATCTTCGCGGCGACCTCGCCGACCTTCTGCTTGTCGATGCCGTCCACGTGGAACTTGGTGGCCGACTCGACGACGAAGGAGATGCCCTCCGGCGCCTCGACGAGGATCGGGTGGCTGTAGCCCAGCTGGAACTCCATGTCGGAGCCCTTCGCCAGAACTCGGTAGCCGACACCGCTGATCTCCAGCGACTTGCGGTAGCCCGCGGTCACGCCGGTGATCATGTTCGCCACCAGCGTGCGGGTCAGGCCGTGCAGGGCCTTCGACTGACGCTCGTCGTTGGGGCGGGTGACAGCCAGGATGCCGTCCTCGCCCTTGCCGATCTCGATCGGCGCGGCGACGACGTGGGTGAGGGAGCCCTTCGGGCCCTTCACCGAGACCGTCTGGCCATCGATGGTGACGTCCACGCCAGCGGGGACCTGGATGGGCAGCCGTCCAATGCGCGACATTGCTGTACCTCCGTTTCCCGAATTACCAGACGTAGGCGAGAACTTCTCCGCCTACGCCCTTCTTGGCGGCCTGCTTGTCGGTCAGGAGGCCGGAGGACGTGGAGATGATCGCCACGCCCAGGCCGCCGAGAACCTTCGGCAGGTTGGTGGACTTTGCGTAAACACGCAGACCCGGCTTGCTGATGCGCTTGATGCCGGCGATGGAGCGCTCACGGTTGGGGCCGAACTTGAGCTCGATGGTCAGCTTCTTGCCGACCTCGCCCTCGACGGGCTCCTCAACCTTGTAGGAGGAGATGTACCCCTCCTGCTGCAGGATCTCGGCGACGTGCGCCTTGATCTTGCTGGCCGGCATCGCCACGGAGTCGTGGTACGCCGAGTTCGCGTTACGCAGACGCGTGAGCATGTCTGCGATGGGGTCGGTCATGGTCATGATGGCCTCAGGCCTCTCTCGCCGCGGTTTCTCCGCGCCAGGTCCCCCTTCCGCACTCTTTCGAGTTCGTCAGGGGCACAAGCGCAGGGGACCTGCGACGTCGTAAGACTGGGTGCGAGCCCTCCCGTAAAAGGGCCACGGGCGTCCATGGGGAAGCCGTGGCAGGGGGCCCGACCCCACTACCTTACGGGAATCCGTACGGCAGGCCCAAAACGGACCGGTGTGGGATCGGGCACCTCTGCGTCGCTGTGTGCCTGGAGCGTCTGGCCCCTCTGATGAAAGAGGACTACCAGGAGCTCTTGGTCACGCCCGGCAGCTCGCCACGGTGCGCCATCTCACGGAGGCACACACGGCAGAGGCCGAACTTGCGGTACACCGAGTGCGGACGGCCGCACCGCTGGCACCGGGTGTAGGCCCGGACGCCGAACTTCGGCTTCCGCTCGGCCTTCGCGATGAGGGACTTCTTCGCCATTTGCTCACGCCTCCTTGAACGGGAAGCCCAGAGCACGCAGGAGCGCCCGGCCCTCGTCGTCGGTCTGCGCGGTGGTCACGACGGTGATGTCCATACCGCGCTGACGGTCGACCTTGTCCTGGTCGATCTCGTGGAACATAACCTGCTCGGTCAGACCGAAGGTGTAGTTGCCACGGCCGTCGAACTGCTTGGGGGAGAGACCGCGGAAGTCACGGATACGCGGCAGGGCCAGCGACACCAGACGGTCCAGGAACTCCCACATGCGGTCACCACGGAGGGTGACGTGGGTGCCGATCGGCTGGCCCTCGCGCAGCTTGAACTGCGCGATGGACTTGCGAGCCTTGGTCACGGCCGGCTTCTGACCGGTGATCGCGGTCAGGTCGCGGATCGCGCCCTCGATCAGCTTGCTGTCACGGGCGGCCTCGCCGACACCCATGTTGACGACGACCTTGACCAGGCCGGGCGTCAGCATGACGTTCTCGTACGAGAACTGCTCCTGCAGCTGCCCCTTGATCTCGGAGTTGTAACGCTCCTTGAGGCGGGGGGTCACCTTCTCAACAGACGTCTCAGACATCAGATGTCCTCACCGGTTCGCTTGGCAACGCGGATCTTGTTGCCCTCGTCGTCGAAGCGGTAGCCAACGCGGGTGACGACCTTCTTGCCGTCCTTCTCCACGACCAGCTGGACGTTGGAGACGTGCACCGGGGCCTCGACGGTGACGATGCCACCCTGAGTGCCCGGACCCGGCTTGGTGTGCTTCTTGACCCGGTTCACACCCTCGACCAGGACCTTGTTCTCAGCCGGCAGGGCCTGGATGACCTTGCCCTGCTTGCCCTTGTCCTTGCCGGTGATGACCTGAACCAGGTCACCCTTCTTGATCTTCATGCTGTTCGCCATGGGTCAGAGCACCTCCGGCGCCAGCGAGATGATCTTCATGAACTTCTTGTCACGCAGCTCGCGGCCCACCGGGCCGAAGATGCGGGTGCCACGGGGGTCACCGTCGGTGTTCTTGAGAACGACAGCGGCGTTCTCGTCGAACCGGATGTACGAACCGTCGGGACGGCGGCGCGACTTCACGGTACGGACGACGACGCACTTGACGACGTCACCCTTCTTCACCGAACCACCGGGGATCGCGTCCTTGACGGTGGCGACGATGACGTCCCCGATACCGGCGTAGCGGCGACCGGAACCACCGAGAACGCGGATGCAAAGGATTTCCTTCGCGCCCGTGTTGTCGGCGACACGCAGTCGCGACTCCTGCTGGATCACAGCTTTCTCCTGATCGTCAACGAGAGCTGACGGGCCGGCCGCTGCTCACACCAGCGCCCGCCAGGGGCCCGGTGCACATACGGCCGTACCGCATCAACTTCGTTACTTGGCCTTCTCGAGGATCTCGACGACGCGCCAGCGCTTCGTCGCGGACAGCGGGCGGGTCTCCATGAGGAGGACCCGGTCGCCGATGCCGCAGGCGTTCGCCTCGTCGTGCGCCTTCAGCTTGTTCGTACGGCGGATGACCTTGCCGTACAGCGCGTGCTTGACGCGGTCCTCGACGGCGACGACGACGGTCTTGTCCATCTTGTCGCTGACGACGAGACCCTCACGGGTCTTGCGGAAACCGCGCGTCTCGTTGGTGTTCTCAGTCATCAGGCGTTCTCCACCGTCTCGATGCCCAGCTCGCGCTCGCGCATCAGGGTGTAGATCCGCGCGATGTCCTTACGGACGAGCTTGAGCCGTCCGTGGTTGTCGAGCTGCCCGGTCGCCGCCTGGAAGCGGAGGTTGAACAGCTCCTCCTTGGCCTCGCGCAGCTTGGCAACGAGACCCTCGTTGTCCAGCTGGCGGAGGTCAGCAGCCTTGGTAGCGGCCGACATCAGCTCTCACCGTCCTCGCGCCGGACGATCCGGCACTTCATCGGAAGCTTGTGAGCGGCGCGGGTCAGCGCCTCACGAGCGACCTTCTCGTTCGGGTACGACAGCTCGAACATGACCCGACCCGGGTGCACGTTCGCGATCCACCACTCCGGCGAACCCTTACCGGAACCCATGCGGGTCTCGGCCGGCTTCTTGGTCAGCGGGCGGTCCGGGTAGATGTTGATCCAGACCTTGCCACCACGGCGGATGTGACGGGTGATCGCGATACGAGCGGACTCGATCTGACGGTTCGTCACGTAGGCCGGGGTCACGGCCTGGATGCCGAACTGGCCGAACGCCAGCTCGGTGCCACCCTTGGAAGCGCCACGGCGCTTCGGGTGGTGCTGCTTGCGGTGCTTGACCCGACGGGGGATCAGCATTGCGGTCAGGCCTCCGTTCCGGTGTTCTCGGCAGCCGGAGCCTCGACGGCCGCGGCCGCGGGGGCCTCGGCAGCGGCGGGACGACGGCCACGGCCACCGCGCTCGCCACCGCGACGCTCGCCACCGCGGGCGGGACGACCACCCTCGGGACGGGCCGGGCGGTTGCCCGAGCGGGCAGCGGCGTTCTCAGCGCGGACCTCGGCGATGTTCTTGACGTCGCCCTTGTAGATCCAGACCTTCACGCCGATGCGGCCGAAGGTGGTCTTGGCCTCGAAGAAGCCGTAGTCGACGTTCGCGCGCAGGGTGTGCAGCGGCACACGGCCCTCGCGGTAGAACTCCGAACGGCTCATCTCGGCGCCGCCGAGACGACCGGAGCACTGGACCTTGATGCCCTTGGCGCCGGACTTCATGGTGCCCTGCATCGACTTGCGCATGGCACGGCGGAAGGAGACGCGGGAGGACAGCTGCTCCGCGACGCCCTGAGCCACGAGCTGGGCGTCCAGCTCGGGGTTCTTGACCTCGAGGATGTTCAGCTGGACCTGCTTGCCGGTCAGCTTCTCCAGGTCGCCGCGGATGCGGTCGGCCTCGGTGCCGCGCCGGCCGATCACGATGCCGGGGCGAGCGGTGTGGATGTCCACACGGACGCGGTCGCGGGTGCGCTCGATCTCGACCTTGGAGATGCCGGCGCGCTCCATGCCCTTCGTCATCATGCGACGAATGGCAACGTCTTCCTTGACGTAGTCCTTGTACAGCTTGTCGGCGTACCAGCGGGACTTGAAGTCCGTGCTGATGCCGAGGCGGAACCCGTGCGGGTTAACCTTCTGGCCCATTACCGGGTCCCTTCCTTGCTGCTGACGACCACGGTGATGTGGCTGGTCCGCTTGCGGATCCGGTAGGCACGGCCCTGGGCGCGCGGACGGAACCGCTTCAGGGTCGGGCCCTCGTCAACGTACGCCTCGCTGATGACGAGGTCGTCCACGTTGGAGTGGTTGTAGTTGTGCGCGGCGTTGGCAATGGCGCTGTCGAGCACCTTGCCGACCGGCACGGTCGCGGCCTGCGGAGCGAAACGCAGGACCGCCTGGGCCTCCGTGGCGTTCAGGCCACGGATGAGGTCCACCACGCGGCGGGCCTTCATGGGCGTGACGCGGATGTACCGCGCCTGGGCCCTGGCTTCCATGGTTGTCCCCTTGCTGGTGTAAGTCATTGAGTCGGTAATCTCGCTGGCGACTAGCGACGCTTCGACTTGCGGTCGTCCTTGACGTGACCGCGGAAGGTACGCGTCGGCGCGAACTCGCCGAGCTTGTGGCCGACCATCGACTCGGTGACGAACACCGGGACGTGCTTGCGGCCATCGTGCACCGCGATCGTGTGGCCGAGCATGGCCGGGAAGATCACGGAGCGACGGGACCAGGTCTTGATGACGTTCTGGGTACCCGCCTCGTTCTGCGCGTCCACCTTCTTGAGAAGGTGGCCGTCAATGAAGGGGCCCTTCTTGAGACTGCGCGGCATCTGACCTGCTCCTAGCGCTTCTTGTTGGTCTTGCGGCGGCGCACGATGAGGGCGTTCGAAGCCTTCTTCGGGCTACGAGTGCGACCCTCCTTCTGGCCCCACGGCGAAACCGGGTGGCGACCACCGGAGGTCTTACCCTCACCACCACCGTGCGGGTGGTCGATCGGGTTCATGGCCACACCACGCACGGTCGGGCGGACGCCCTTCCAGCGCATACGGCCGGCCTTGCCCCAGTTGATGTTCGACTGCTCGGCGTTGCCGACCTCGCCGACCGTCGCGCGGCAGCGCGCGTCGACCAGGCGGATCTCACCGGAGGGCATGCGCAGGTGCGCCATCTTGCCCTCACGCGCCAGCAGCTGGATGCCGGAACCGGCCGAGCGGGCCAGCTTGGCACCGCCGCCGGGACGCAGCTCCACCGCGTGGATGGTGGTACCGACCGGGATGTTGCGCAGCGGCAGGTTGTTGCCCGGCTTGATGTCGGCGCCGGCGCCGTTCTCCACCCGGTCGCCCTGCGCGATGCCGCGCGGCGCGATGATGTAGCGCTTCTCGCCGTCCGCGTAGTGCAGGAGCGCGATGCGCGCGGTGCGGTTCGGGTCGTACTCGATGTGCGCGACCTTGGCCGGCACGCCGTCCTTGTCGTGACGACGGAAGTCGATCACGCGGTAGGCGCGCTTGTGTCCGCCACCCTGGTGGCGAACGGTGATCCGACCGGCGTTGTTACGGCCGCCCTTGCTGTGCAGGGGGCGAACCAGCGACTTCTCCGGCGTGGACCGCGTGATTTCGACGAAGTCGGCCACGCTGGAGCCACGACGGCCCGGCGTAGTCGGCTTGTACTTGCGGATACCCATTTTCGTCCTCGTCTTGATCGACGATCACGGCCTCCGTCAGGAGGTCGGACCACCGAAGATGTCGATGCGGTTGCCCTCAGCCAGCGTCACGATGGCGCGCTTGGTGTCCTTGCGCTTGCCAAAACCCGTCTTGGAGCGCTTGCGCTTGCCCTGACGGTTGAGCGTGTTGACGGACTCGACCTTGACCGAGAAGACCGCCTCGACGGCCTGCTTGATCTGGGTCTTGTTGGCACCGGGCGACACGACGAACGTGTACTTGTTCTCGTCGAGGAGCGAGTAGCTCTTCTCGGAGATGACCGGCTTCACCAGGACGTCACGGGGGTCCGTGAACGTCTTGCTCGTAACGTCGCTCATCAGGCGGCGCTCCCTTCGAGCTCGCCCTCAGCGGCAACGGCCTTGGCGGACGCGGCCGGACCGGCCACGAAGCGCTCGAAGGCAGCCTGGGTGAAGACCACGTCGTCGGAGACGAGCACGTCGTAGGTGTTCAGCTGACCGGCGTCCAGGATGTGGACGTTCGGCAGGTTGCGAGCGGACTTGAGGCCCAGCTCGTCCGCACGCTCGACGACCAGGAGGACGTTCTTGCGCTCGGTGATCTTGCCGAACAGGCTCTTGGCGGCCTTGGTCGACGGCGCCTCGGTCGCGGTCACGCCGGTGACGACGTGGATGCGGTTGTGGCGGGCCCGGTCGGTGAGCGCACCGCGCAGGGCGGCGGCGATCAT
The DNA here is from genome assembly GCF_042802195.1 of Kitasatospora sp. NPDC057500. Classification (NCBI taxonomy): domain Bacteria; kingdom Bacillati; phylum Actinomycetota; class Actinomycetes; order Kitasatosporales; family Streptomycetaceae; genus Kitasatospora; species Kitasatospora sp. NPDC057500. Next base: position 8,542 of record NZ_JBHVER010000038.1, read on the forward strand.
CTTCTTCGGGGTCCGCTGCGAGTAGTCGCGCGGCACGGGACCGTGCACGACGCCACCGCCGGCGAACTGCGGCGCACGGGTCGAGCCCTGACGGGCGCGGCCGGTGCCCTTCTGGCGGTACGGCTTCTTGCCGCCGCCACGGACCTCGCCGCGGGTCTTGGTCTTGTGGGTGCCCTGACGGGCCGCAGCGAGCTGCGCCACGACGACCTGGTGCATCAGCGGAACGCTGACCTTCGCGTCGAAGATCTCGGCCGGCAGCTCGAGGCTGCCGGTCTTGTCGCCCGAGGGCGACAGGATGTCAATGGTGCTCATATCCTTCACAGCCCCTTCGCCGCGGTGCGGACGAGGACGAGGCCGCCGTTCGGGCCCGGGATCGCGCCCTTGATCAGGAGCAGACCCTTCTCCGCGTCAACCGCGTGCACGGTCAGGTTCTGGGTGGTCACACGCTCGTGACCCATCCGGCCGGCCATCTTCAGGCCCTTGAACACGCGGCCCGGGGTGGCGCAGCCACCGATGGAACCGGGCGAACGGTGCTTGCGCTGCACGCCGTGACCGGCGCCGAGGCCCCGGAAGTTGTGGCGCTTCATGACACCGGCGAAGCCCTTGCCCTTGGAGGTGCCGGTCACATCGACCTTGACACCCGCCTCGAACAGCTCGGCGGTGATCTCCTGGCCCAGGGTGTACTCGGACGCGTCCGAGGTCCGGAGCTCGACCAGGTGGCGGCGCGGGGTGACACCGGCCTTGGCGAAGTGGCCCGCGAGGGGCTTGTTCACCTTGCGGGGGTCGATCTCGCCGAAGCCGATCTGCACGGCGTCGTAGCCGGCCGGGCTGTCGGCGGTGTGGACCTGGGTCACGACATTCGGCCCGGCCTTGACGACGGTCACCGGAACGACCCGGTTGTTCTCGTCCCAGACCTGGGTCATGCCGAGCTTCTCGCCCAGGATGCCCTTAATCTGCTTAGCCATCTTCGGTGCGCCTCTCAGAGCTTGATCTCGATGTCGACGCCCGCCGGCAGGTCGAGACGCATGAGCGAGTCAACCGTCTTCGGCGTGGGGTCGAGGATGTCGATCAGACGCTTGTGAGTACGCATCTCGAAGTGCTCGCGCGAGTCCTTGTACTTGTGCGGCGAGCGGATGACGCAGTACACGTTCTTCTCAGTGGGCAGCGGCACCGGGCCCGCGACCTGCGCACCAGTACGAATCACCGTCTCGACGATCTTCTTCGCCGAGGAGTCGATGACCTCGTGGTCGTAGGCCTTGAGCCGGATGCGGATCTTCTGTCCCGCCATGGCTACTTTGTAGTCCTTTTGTCCAGTCACTTCACGACCCCCTCTCCGACCCCCGCGCTCGGGCGTGTCGCACTCGCGCTTGCAAAAAACCGGCGATCAACTCGTCGGTTTCGAACTTTCGGGGTAGGGGGAGCCGGGCCGAGGCCCCGCACACGCTTCCCGGAAGATTCCCGTACGTCCGCCCCGCAGCTGCCGTGGCGTAACACTCACGCTTGACGGCCATCACGGGAACGACGAGTACATGGGACTCGCTTCCAGTCCTCCCGGCGGGAGGCGCGCAGCATCGGCACTCAACCGAGCAACTTGGACATACTGCCACAGCCGTGAGCCGGAAAGCCAATCGGGGCCGGTGAGGCGTACCCCACCGGCCCCGACGGGCTGGACCTGCCGGCTCCCCGCCGGCCGGCTACTTCTGCGCGCCGTTGTCCCACGGAGCGCGGCGGCCGCAGACCTCCTGCCACTCCTCGGTCGCGACGCCGGCGCACCAGACGAACTTCTTGTCGTCCTTGTCCGGCTCCCAGTCCTTGATGATGGCGTCCGCGCAGGTCGAGACCGGCGCGTACTTCGGGCAGTCGCCGTTGGCCTTCTTGATCGTGTGGGCCCGCCAGGCGTCCAGGCCCATCCGCCCGTACTTCTCGTGCTCCGGCATGTAGCGGTTGACCGACCAGGAGGCGCCCATGGTGCCGAACAGGGCGAGCGCGCAGACCAGGCCGGCGGCGAGCTGGCGCTGGGTGCGGCCCGGGATCACCGTGGTGCCGGCCGGCGCGTCCTCCTTGCGGAACGTCCGCTCCACCCAGCCGCCGCCGCGGTGGCAGGCCGCCATCAGGCCCAGCACGGCGAGGATCATCAGGCAGTACATGATGATCCAGGTGGTCCGGGGGTACAGCGCGACGGTCCCGCTCTGCGCCATCGACCCGGCGAAGGTGAACCGCATCAGCCAGGCGCCGGCCAGCACCGCGGCGGCGGTCCGCACGGCGAGGCTGCGCAGCCCCAGTCCGAGGCCCAGCCCGACGCCGGCGAGCAGCAGGATGGTGAAGCCGCTCTGCCCGGCGAGGTCACCCGCCTCCGGGTAGTTGTGGTAGGTGGTCTGGCCGACCCGGTCGGACAGCCAGCCCATCACGTAGGCCGGGTCGGTGTAGGTCATGATGTAGCCGTACCGGTCCGGGACGTCCGAGCCCACCTTGGCCAGCTGGTACAGCAGCGGCGAGCCGACCACGCCGGCGCTCACCACGGTGGCGCCGATCAGCGCCAGCCCGTTGCGGACCGCCTCCTTCCCCCCGCGCCACGGGAAGACGAAGAGCGTCAGCACCGCGATGCCGGGGGCCGACCACAGGTACCAGCCGGAGTACCAGAGGAACAGCAGGCCGAAGACCACGCCGAACCCGAGCCCGCGCAGCAGGGCGGTCGGCATCCTCAGCTCGCCGGCCCGGCGCACCTCGCGCAGGACCGCGGTCAGCAGCGGGACCAGGACGATCATCACCACGTGGCTGTACGGGCGGATCGGGTCCAGGAAGACCACGGAGGCCGGGACCGCGATCAGCAGGGCCCAGAACGGGCGCAGCAGCAGCCGCCAGGCCAGGTAGCTCATCGGGCCGACCAGCGCGCTGAAGAAGATCTGCAGGTCGTGCAGGGCGAAGCCCTCGCTGCCGACGCCGTTGTAGCGGTACTTCGCCCAGAGCGCGATCAGCGCCGGGAAGCCGGGCGGGTAGACGCCGGGCAGGCCCTTGCCGTCCAGCATGCCGGTGGCCATGTGGACCAGGACGCTCGGGTCGCCCTCCTGGCCGCCGAGCGGCCAGGGCGTGCCGTGCAGGGCCACCACGACGCCGCCGGCCACCACGCCGGTGGACAGGCCGGCCAGTGCGGAGCAGACCAGCCGCTGGGTGAGGCGGTGCCGGCGCAGGGTGCCCCGGTAGGCGGTGAACAGCAGCACCGCGAGCATCGGCAGGCCGACGATCGTGACGTACTGCTGGATCTTGGCCAGCCCGCTGACCTGGCCGATCCGGTTCAGCGGGTTGACGTCGATACGGGTGCAGAGCAGCGTGAAGCCCAGCGCCGCGACGACCCCGACCACGACCTCGGCGGTGATCTGGGCCCAGCGGCGGGTCATCAGCCCGGGCTTGTCCACCGCCGGCGCGGCGGGTGCGGCCGCCGCTCCGGCTTCGCGCGAGGGGCCCTTCTCACGGACCACGTCCGGGGCCAGATCTGTCATCTCGGTCCACTTCCGTGAGGCGGCGCCGCCACGTCCGGGGGGCGCCGGCCGCAGGTTCGATCCACTGCGGCGTTCGGTTGGAACAGGCCATGGGGGCGATGCGCCCCGAGGCGTTCGGGATTCTTCCACGCCGCACAACACCCACGCCAACCGCAGATCCTCCGCCGAACCCGCACAGCGGGCGGATGGTGCTTACCCGCACTTGCCCTCAGGGGCAAACACGGGGCACTTGCCGTCCGGCTGCGTGGTGGTGTGCGCGAACCACGCGAACGAGCCCCACGAGCCCTGGTTGGCGGGCATGAAGCGGTCGACGGTGGAGGAGCCGGCCATCGAGAAGAAGAACGCCAGCGCGCAGAGCACCGCTCCCCCGGTCCGCAGCGCGGGGACGCCGACGGTACGGGCGAAGGACTCCGCCCGCTCCCCCTCCGCGGTCTCCTCGCGGGCGGCGAACTTCCGGCTGAGCAGGTAGCAGGCCATGCCGAAGAGCACGATGCCGCAGTACAGCAGCTCGGCCGAGGTGCGGGGGTACAGCTGCACCAGCTGGTCGCGCTCCATGTGCGAGGCGAACCAGTAGCGCATCAGGAAGGCGCCGAGCATGCAGAACGCGGCGACCTGGACCACCGGCAGGGCCGGGCCGAGCCAGAGCGCGACGCCGACGCCGACGATCAGCAGCAGGACGAAGACGCCGACCCCGCCGAGCTCCCCGGGCAGCGGCCAGGGGCCGTTGGCGATCACGCCGGGCGAGTCGCCCTGCCACATCGCGAAGTACGCGGGGTCCACGTTGGTGTCGAAGTACATGTAGGTGTCGGGGGTGTCCGACCCGGCGAGCAGCCGCTGCAGGTAGGTGCCGGCCACCAGCAGGAAGACCGCCCCGGTCGCGCCCAGCAGGGCGGCGGCCCGCAGGACCGCGGCCTTCCCCCGCTTGGCGATCTTGACCAGGGTGAGGACCGTCACCGCCAGCGCTCCGGGCGCCGACCAGACGAACCAGCCGGAGTACCAGAGGAAGAGCAGCGCCAGGGCGAGCCCGTAGGCGGCGCCGGTGAGCAGCGCGGTCCGCACGCTCTTGCCGGTGGACCTCAGCACGCTGGTGACCAGGCGGGCCAGCACGGGGATGAGGACCAGCAGCGCCACGTCCACGTACGGCTTGGCGGCGTGGACGATCGGGAAGACCGGCACCACGCCGATGGCGAGCGCCCACAGCGGCGGGAGCAGCAGCCGCCACGCCAGGTAGACCGCCGGCCCGGTCAGCGCGATCAGCACCAGGCCGAGCATCTTCAGGCCCAGGCCGGGCCGGTCGGGGTAGAGGAGGTCGGTCCAGCGGGCCAGCAGGTGCGGGAAAAGCGGCGGGTAGACGCTGGAGATCGGGCGGCCCGCGAGGATGTCGCCGACCCACTGCTGCAACTGCCCGGAGTCGCCGCGCTTGCCGTTGAGCGGCCAGACCGTGCCGCGCAGGGCGACGGCGATCCCGCCGGCGTACAGCCCGGTGGCGAGGCCCGACAGGGAGGCCGCGGCGGTCCGCAGCGCGATCGGGCGCGAGAACCAGCGGCTCGCCGCCCACCACAGCAGGGCGATGGCGATGAAGGCCAGGATGAACCGCAGTTGGAGCGCGGCCAGGCCGCTGACCTGGCCCACCCGCTGCATCGGGTTGACCTGGACGAACGTGCAGATCCAGGTGAACCCGAGGGCAACGAGAACACCGGCCGCTGCCTCGACGGCCCCGGGCAGTAGCCGCCCGAGCAGGGACGGCCGGGCATCGTCGGCACCGGAGGCGTGCCGCTGACGCGCGATTATTCGAGGCCCGGTGGCCGTCGCAGACATGATTCCCGTTCTTCAGAAACGTTGGGGAACCCGGCGTGGCCCGCCGTGGGGTTCCCGGGACCGGAACGCCGTCAGAGCTGCGGGACCCGCTCGTCGGCGGCCGAGGCCTCGAAGCGGTCGGTGTTCACGCGCTGGCCGTCGTTCACCGCGACGGTGCGGGCCAGGTCGGTGAGCTTCTTCTCCAGCGAGCGGAAGCGCATGAAGGTGTTCAGGGTCATGAACGCCATCGCGACGACCAGCAGGTAGAGCACCAGGTCGGTGCCGCGGCCGACGCCGAGCTTGTTGGCGATCCAGGTCACGTCCTGCGGCCGCAGGACCGCGTACACGTTGGCGACGACGAAGGCGAAGAACGCCATCCGCTTCCAGGCGCGGGTGTGGGCGGCGTCCCAGCGGCGGACGAAGGCGAGCACGAGCGCGCCCGTGCCGACCATGAGCAGCAACTGGATCCAGATGTACTTCACTTGCGGCCACGCTCCCTGAGCGAGATGTCGAAGAGGATGTTGACGCCGTTGATCAGCGACTGGCCCTTGGAACGGGAGTAGTCGGTGTACAGGATGTCCACCGGCACCTCCATGACCCGCAGGTCCGAGGCCGCCAGGAAGGCGACGATCTCGGAGGCGTGGGCCATGCCGTTCATGGTGATGCGGAGCTTGGTCGCGGCCTCGCGGTTGATGACGCGGAGTCCGTTGTGGGAGTCCGTCAGGTTGAGCTTGCGCGCGGTGGGGCTGATCGTCGCGGCGGTCCGCAGGACCACCCGCTTGATCCACGGCACCTCGCCGGTCTGCTCGATGAACCGGGAGCCGAGGACCACGTCGGCCTCGTCGGCCCGGAGCAGGGCGACCATCTTCTCGACGTCGTGCGTCTGGTGCTGGCCGTCGGCGTCGAAGGTCGCGAAGTACTTGGAGCCGGGCTGCTTGAGCGCGTAGTTCAGGCCGGTCTGCAGCGCGGCGCCCTGGCCGAGGTTGACGGGGTGCTGGACCAGGTGCGCGCCGGTGGTCATGATGTGCTCGGCCGAGTTGTCCGTGCTGCCGTCGTCGACCACGACGATGTTCGGGAAGGTCTTCCGAGCCCCCTCGATCACGTCGGCGATGACGGTTCCCTCGTTGTAGGCCGGGATGACCAGCCACACGTCGTCGTAGTCGGACATCATGACTCCATGCCGCGGCCGCCGGCCGCGAGTTTCAGGGTGCGAAGAGAGACGGGCTGCGGACCTCGGCGACAGTGGCGGGTGGTCATACCGAATCCACGAGTGAGGGACGGGCGGACTCGGCGGAACCGGCCCCGGATGTCGGCGGCTTCCGCAGGAAGGTGAGCCAGACCGCGGCGAACATGCATGCGACAGCGGCGAGCGAACCAACAGTGTAGGCGAGGCAGACCCGGGTCGCGATCGGCCCCGGTACCAGAGTGGTCACGATCAGCGCAACAACACCCGACGCCCAGCCGAGCAGTTGGAGACGGTGACGGTGCAGCACCAGCAGCGCCTGACCGAGCACCATCGCGAGCATGTAGCAGAGCGTACCGGCCGACATCCAGAGGAAGTCGAGCGAGCCGAGCACGTCGTCGGCCTTGAAGAGCACCTGGATCAGCCACGGGCCGAGGACGGTGGCGGGGATGCCGCCGGCCACGCCGAGCACCGTGACGACCGCGCAGGTGCGCACCAGCAGCTTGGAGAACCCGGCCCGGTCGCCCGCCGCCGCGGTGCTCGACAGGCCGGCCAGCAGCGAGGCCTGGAGCGAACCGAAGACGAACAGCGGGACCCGGGCCAGCACCACGGCGTTCAGCAGGCCGGCCACCAGGGCGGCGTCGTCCGGGGCGAGCAGCTGGGTGGAGACCACCGCGGCGTTGACCACCACCTGCGAGAGCAGGGTGGAGGCGACCAGCGGGGCCAGGCCGGAGGTGAGGCTGCCCCAGCCGACCGCCGGCCCGCCCTGGACACCGGAGAGCAGCGGCCGGGCCGTCGCCACCAGGCCCACCAGCGGGGCGACGGTGAGGATCAGCGCGAACGCCAGCGGCGAGCGGACGCCGGCCAGCGCGCAGCCGCCCGCCAGCACGATCCGCAGCGCGCCGTCCACCGCCAGCTGGGCGCCGTACGCGCCGAACCGGTTGAGGCCGGCCAGCACGCCGCGGCTGACGTTGCTGGCCGCCATCGCGGCGAAGGAGACGCCCAGCGCCATCACCATGTCGGTGCGGCCGTCGAAGAAGGTGCGGGCCAGCGGGCGCGCCGCGACCGCCATGCCGACCGCCATCACGGCCAGCATCCCGAGGGTGATCAGCAGGATCCGGCGCACCACCGGCGCCGCGCCCTGGCCGCCGACCGCCCGGGCGGCGACGATCCGGGTCAGCTCCTGCTCGACCGGGAAGAAGAGCCCCAGGCCGACCGACATGAGGATCGTCCAGAGCAGCGAGACCGAGGCCATCTCCGGCTTGCCGAGGCTGTAGCCGGCCGCCATCAGGTGGACGTAGGAGGCGGCACCGAGCAGCACCGTCCCCCCGATCACCAGCTGGGTGCCCGGGGGGAGAGCGCTGACGACCTTGGCCAGCGGGGAACGGCGCGCGGGCGCCGGGCTGCCCTCGTGGTTCACGACTGCTGCGCGGCCCTCACCTTGAGCGGCTCCCACCAGGCGCGGTTCTCGCGGTACCAGGCGATGGTCGAGGCGAGGCCCTCCTCGAAGGTGACCTGCGGCTCGTAGCCGAGCTCCTCGCGGATCTTGCTGATGTCCAGCGAGTAGCGCAGGTCGTGGCCCTTGCGGTCCTCGACGCGGTCGACCATGTCCCAGCCCTGGCCGACGGCCTCCAGCAGCAGACCGGTGAGCTCCTTGTTGGTGAGCTCGACGCCGCCGCCGATGTTGTAGACCTGGCCGGCCCGGCCCTTGCGCAGCGCGAGGTCGATGCCGCGGCAGTGGTCCGAGACGTGCAGCCAGTCGCGGATGTTGCCGCCGTCGCCGTACAGCGGGACGCGCTTGCCGTCGATCAGGTTGGTGGTGAAGAGCGGGATGACCTTCTCGGGGAACTGGTACGGCCCGTAGTTGTTGGAGCAGCGGGTGACCACCACGTCCATGCCGTGGGTGCGGTGGTAGGCCAGGGCGAGGAGGTCCGAGCCCGCCTTCGAGGAGGAGTACGGGGAGTTCGGCGCGAGCGGCCACTCCTCGGTCCAGGAGCCCTCGGTGATGGAGCCGTAGACCTCGTCGGTGGAGACGTGCACGAAGCGGCCGACGCCGTGCTTGCGGGCCGCGTCCAGGAGCACCTGGGTGCCGACGACGTTGGTCATGACGAACGGGCCGGCGCCCGCGATGGAGCGGTCGACATGCGACTCGGCCGCGAAGTGCACGACGGCGTCGTGGCCCGGCATCGCCTGGTCGACGGCGTCGATGTCGCAGATGTCGCCTCGGACGAAGGTGTAGCCCGGGTGGTCCGCGACCGGCGCGAGGTTCTCCTCCACGCCCGAGTAGGTCAGCTTGTCGAAGACGGTGACGCGGGCCGCGGGATCCGCCGACAGCAGCGCGCGGACGAACTGGGACCCGATGAATCCGGCGCCGCCGGTGACGAGGATACGCATAGTGCGGCTGAGTATAGTGCGCGCGCGGGGGCGCTCCGTCCCGGGTCCGGGCGATGCTGCGTGGGCGTCCGAAGGCTGGTTGCCGCGCGGTCGGGCAGGCCACGTAAGGTGTGCGCCATGCGCGGCATTCTTCTTGCGGGCGGCACCGGTTCCCGCCTCTGGCCCCTCACGCGGGCAGTCTCGAAGCAGCTCCTCCCGGTCTTCGACAAGCCGATGATCTACTACCCGCTCTCCACGCTGATCATGGCGGGGATCCGCGAAATCCTGATCATCACCACGCCCCAGGACCGGGACCAGTTCGAGCGGCTGCTCGGCGACGGCTCGCAGTTCGGCCTGGAGCTCCAGTACGCCGTCCAGGAGCGCCCGGAGGGCATCGCCCAGGCGTTCGTGCTGGGCGCGGACTTCATCGGCGACGAGCCGGTCGCGCTGATCCTCGGCGACAACATCTTCCACGGCAGCGGCCTCGGCACCCGGCTCGCCCAGCGCACCGACCCCAAGGGCGGCATGGTCTTCGCCTACCCGGTGGCCGACCCGACCGCCTACGGCGTGGTCGAGTTCGACGAGTCCGGCCAGGTCATCTCGATCGAGGAGAAGCCGGAGCGGCCGAAGTCCCGCTACGCGGTGCCCGGCCTGTACTTCTACGACAACCGCGTGGTGGAGATCGCCCGCACGATCACCCCGAGCGCCCGCGGCGAGCTGGAGATCACCGCCGTCAACGACTCCTACCTCCAGCGCGGCGAGCTCCAGGTGACCGTCCTGGACCGCGGCACCGCCTGGCTGGACACCGGCACCTTCGTCTCGATGGTGCAGGCCTCGGAGTTCGTCCGGGTCATCGAGGAGCGCCAGGGCTTCAAGATCGGCTGCGTCGAGGAGGCGGCCTGGCGGGCCGGCTTCCTGACCTCCGACCAGCTGCGCGAGCTGGCGCAGCCGCTGCTGAAGAGCGGTTACGGCCAGTACCTGGTGAACCTGCTGGACGAGGAGGACGCCCGATGAAGTTCCGCGAGCTGTCGATCGAGGGCGCCTGGGAGATCACCCCGCAGCAGCACGGCGACCCGCGCGGCCTGTTCATGGAGTGGTACCGCTTCGACCGGCTGTCCGAGGTGGTCGGCCACCCGCTGCGGATGGCCCAGGGCAACCTCTCGGTCTCCGCGAAGGACGTCGTGCGCGGCATCCACTTCGCCGACGTCGCGCCCGGCCAGGCCAAGTACGTCAGCTGCGTGCGCGGCGCCGTGCTGGACGTGATCGTCGACCTGCGGGTCGGCTCGCCGACCTTCGGCCGCTGGGAGTTCGTCCGCCTCGACGACGTGGACCGCCGCTCGGTCTACATCTCCGAGGGCCTGGGCCACGGCTTCTGCGCGCTGACCGACGACGCGACGCTCTCCTACGTCTGCTCGGAGACCTACAACCCGACCGGCGAGCACGCGGTGCACCCGCTCGACGCCGACCTGGGCATCGAGTGGCCGGCCGAGGTCCCGCAGCTGTCCGCCCGGGACGCCGCCGCCCCGACGCTGGCCGAGGCCATCGAGACCGGCCTGCTGCCGGACTACGAGGAGTGCCTGCGCTACCGGCGCTCGCTCAGCGGCCAGTAGCCTTCTCGCCGTCCCCTCCTACCCGGAAAACACCTGGTGCGCCGCTCATGACAACTCTTGACATCATGCTGCCCTACTACGGCAACGTCGCCCTGATGCAGGCGGCCGTCCGCAGCGTCCTGGCCCAGAGCGATCCGAACTGGCGCCTCACCGTGGTGGACGACGGCAAGGAGCCGGACGTCCCGGGCTGGTTCGCCGAACTCGGCGACGAGCGGGTCTCGTACCAGCGCAACGAGCAGAACCTCGGCGTCACCGGCAACTACCGCAAGTGCCTCGGCCTGGTGCGCGAGCAGCACTTCGTCATGATGGGCACCGACGACGTCATGCTGCCCAACTACGTCGAGACCGCCCGGGCCATCCTCAAGGACAACCCGGACATCGGCATGGTCCAGCCGGGCGTCCAGGTGATCGACGGCGAGGGCACGCCCACCGAGGGGCTGGTGGACCAGGCGAAGAAGCGCATCTACGCGCCCAAGGTCCAGGGCCGCAAGCTGATGAGCGGGGAGGAGCTGGCCATCAGCCTGCTCCGCGGCAACTGGCTTTTCTTCCCCTCCATCTGCTGGCGCACCGAGGCCGTGAAGGCGGTCGGCTTCCGGGACAACCTGGAGGTGACCCAGGACCTGGCGCTGGTCATCGACCTGCTGCAGACCGGCGAGCAGATGATGATCACCGACCGGGTCACCTTCCAGTACCGCCGGCACGCCGTCAGCATCTCCTCCGCGCAGGCCTTCACCGGCGTCCGCTTCGAGGAGGCCAACCGCTTCTTCCGGGACGTCGCCGACCGCCTGGACGCGCACGGATGGTCCCGCGCCGCCAAGGCCTCCCGCCTGCACCTCTCCTCCCGGATCCACGCGCTCACCATGGTCCCGGGCGCGGTCAAGAACCGGCACGGCGAGGGCACCAGGACCCTGCTGCGGCACGTCGCCGGCACCGACCGCTACTGAGCACGCGCACCGCCCCACCCCGTAACCGACCTACCGGAACCAGAGGCCATGGCCGCTAGCAGCACCGCTCTCCCCCGGGTCGCCGTCCTCGGCGGCACCGGCTTCATCGGGCGCACCATCCTCGCCACCCTCGCAGAGCGGGGCCACCACCTGCTCACCATCGCCCGCAAGGAGCCGGCCGACGCCCTGCCCGGCGACTTCGCCCGGCTGGACCTGACCGAGGACCCGCCGGCCGCGCTGGCCGAACTGCTGGCCGAGCACCGGATCGACGTGGTGGTCAACGCGGCCGGCGGCATGTGGGGCCTGACCGACGAGCAGATGGTCGGCGCCAACGTCGGCATGGTCACCCGGCTGCTGGAGGCCCTGCGGTCGATGGCCGCTCCCCCGCGCCTGGTCCACCTCGGCACGGTGCACGAGTACGGCCTCTGCCCGATCGGCGTCAGCCTCGCCGAGGACTCCGAGCCCCACCCGTCGATGGTCTACGGGCAGCTCAAGCTGCGGGCCACCGAGCTGATCGCGGACGCCGTGCGCCAGGACGGACTGGACGCCGTCGTCCTGCGGCTCGGCAACGTCGTCGGCGCGGGCCAGCCCTCGCACAGCCTGCTCGGCGTGATGGCCGGCAAGCTGGCCGCCGCCCGGGCCGCCGGGACCGAGGCCGAGCTGTCCCTGCAGCCGCTCACCGCCCAGCGGGACTTCGTGGACCTCCAGGACACCGTCGACGCCATCGTCGCCGCCCTGCCGACCGACCCGAAGGCCCCGGCCGTCCTCAACGTCGGCCTCGGCCGGGCCAGTTCGGCCCGCGAGCTGGTCGAGCTGCTGATCGAGGTCAGCGGGGTGCCGACCAGCATCACCGAGGTGCCGGCGCCGGACGGCAGCGGCCCGGAGACCGAGTGGCAGCAGCTGGACGTCACCGCCATCGAGCGGGCCTTCGGCTGGACGCCGCGCCGCAGCCTGCGCGAGGCCGTCCGGACCCTCTGGGAGCACGCGGCCCAGGACGGTTCGTCCCCGGACACCGGCCGCTAACGATTCGACCGGCACGGTGAAGGCCTCCGGCCGGCTCGATAGGATCCCCCGAGGGTCCGATCGGACCCCTCCGCCGGAGGCCTCCTCCGCGTCTCCACTTCCGGAAAGCATGAACCGCTCTCATGTCTCCTAGGCTCTCTCTGCCTGGCCGTCGCGGGACCCTGGCCGAGCTGTACTCCTCCCGGGCCAACAGCTTCGGTGTGCTCCGGCTTGCACTCGCCTCCGCCGTCGTCGTCTCCCACCTCTACCCGATCGCCTGGGGACGCCTCGACCCGCTGTGGCTCCGCAGCGGCCAGCAGACGGACATCGGCAAGATGTCGGTCATCGGCTTCTTCGTCCTGTCCGGCTTCATGATCAGCGGAAGTGGCGCGCGCAGCACCGTCGGCCGCTACGCCTGGCACCGCGCGCTGCGCATCCTGCCCGGCCTCTGGGGATCGCTGCTGGTCTCCTCCCTGGTGATCGTCCCGCTGCTGTACCACTGGCAGCACGGCACCTTCGACGGCTACTGGGACCACCCGCAGGGTCCGGTGAACTACCTCAAGGGCACCTGGAACACCGCGATCAGCACCGGCTGGGACATCTCCGGCGTGATGGCGGAGGGCCGGGCCAAGGGCACCAACTACGACCCCGGCGTCAACGGCGCGCTCTGGTCGCTGAAGTACGAGATCCTCTGCTACGTCCTGATCGGGCTGCTCGCCGCCGGCGGCGTGCTCCGCAAGGCCCGGCGGTTCATACCGCTGCTGGCCCTGGCGCTCGGCGGGCTCATCCTGCGCGACTGGGCGAACGCGCCCAGCCTGCGCGGCATCCCCGGTGACCAGCAGTCCTTCGTCATGGTGCCGTTCCTGGACGCCATGTCGGTGCACATGCTGATCCACCTGGTCTTCGTCTTCATGATCGGCGCGACCTTCCAGCTGTACCGGGACAAGCTGGTCATCCACGACGGCCTGGCCGTGCTCTGCGCCGTCGTCCTCGGCCTCACCCTCTGGGGCGGCGGCCTGTTCGTCTTCGGCTACCCGGCCTTCGCCTACCTGCTGCTCTGGCTGGCCATCCGGCTGCCCCGGCCGTTCCACAGGATCGGCCGCAAGCGCGACTACTCCTACGGCATCTACATCTACGGCTTCACCGTCGAGCAGGCGCTGGCGGTGCTCGGATACGCCAAGTACGGCAAGCCGGTCTACCTGGCGCTGGCCATGGCGGGCACGGTCGTCCTGGCCGCGCTCTCCTGGCACCTGCTGGAGTCCCCGGTGATGAAGGCGAAGAACTGGACCCCGTGGCCGGTGCGCCGGCTCAAGGAGCGCGCGGCCGTCCGGGCCGCCCGGCGGGGCGGCACCGACGGGTCCGACGGGACCTCCGCCGCCGCCCACCCGCAGTCGCCCACCGAGTCCGCCCCGCCGAGGGTCTCGGCCTGACCCCGCCGGCGCCCCCGGCGCCGGCCCCGTCGGAACCGGAACGCGAGAGTGCCTGGTCCACCGCCCCTTCCGGGGCCGGCGGGCCAGGCACTCGGTCGTTGCGGCCCCCGCGGGAGGCCGGCGCTCAGCGGGTCCGGAAGACCCAGACCTTCATCAGCAGGAAGCGCACCACCGTGGCGAGGCCGTTCGCGACGACCAGGCCGCCCACCTCGACCACCCGGGAGGCGTCCGGAGCGGCCAGGTCGAGCAGGGCCAGCACGCCCGCGCTCAGCCCCAGGCCGATGAGGAAGGCCACCGCACCCTGCAGCTGGTGCCGCAGCGCGCCCTCCGAACCGGTGATGCCGAAGGTGAAGCGGCGGTTGGCGGCGGTGTTGGCCACCGCGCTGACCGCCAGCGCGATCAGGTTCGCCACCTGCGGATCGGTGAAGGCGCGGGCGGCGACGAAGAGCCCCAGGTAGAAGAGGGTGCTCAGGACACCGATCACCAGGAAGGACGGCAGCTGCCGTTTGGCCGGCGGCGCCGTCTGCGGGGCCACACCGTGATCGTCCGTGGAAAGCATGCGGAATTACCCGTTCATCCGGTCAGGCCAGCTCGTACACGACGGTCCGGCCGTTGTCGAAGACCTTGCTGGTGAGAGTGCCGAGCAGCGGTGACTCGGCGCCTGCCTTGCGGTCCACCACCAGGAACCGCACCCGGTGCTCCCGGCGGAGACCGTCGAGCAGCTCCTCGGTGGGCTGGTAGACCGCGTTCTCGTTCCGCTGGAACAGCTCCTCGTCCCAGAACGGCCCGCCGTAGGCGACCCCGCCGCCGCTCTTCGCGATCATGCGCGGCGCGTAGGCCCACCCCTCGACCAGGACCGAGCGCTCGGAGTACGCGCTGAGCCACTGGGAGCGGCGGTTGATGTTGCAGTGGTCGGTGGTGGTGTAGTTCTCCGGCTCCCAGCAGTGGCTGTTGGTCGCGAGGACGTCCTGCGGGTCGCTGTGGTCGCGGACCCAGCGGGCCGCCTCGACCTGGCTCTTCGGCAGGATCCAGGTGCCGTCCCACACGTACTCCCGGGACTGCAGGAGGTCCAGCGCCGTCCCCGGCACACCGACCGCGAGCGTCGCCGTCAGCAGGACGATCCCGCCCCGGCCCCGCAGCCGCGGCCAGAGCCGGCTCGCCCCCCACCAGAGCAGCGCGCCGACGGCCGCCAGCGCCGCCAGCGCGACGGCGCCGCCGAGCACCGGCAGCAGCGGGGCGTACGACCGCCACAGGTTGTGGACGCCGGCCGCCTTGGACACCACCGTCATCCAGTCCACGGTGTGGCGGTACATGCCCCAGCTGAGCCCGGCGACCAGGACCAGCACGCCGCCGGCCAGCAGGACCTTGGCCCGGACGGACAGGGCCGCCCGTTCCGCGGCCTCGCAGTAGCCCCAGCCGGCGAGCAGCGCGCCGAACGGCGCCGCGGCGATGGTGAAGTAGCTGGAGTTGAAGCCGTTGACCACCAGGTAGGCGGCCGGGCCGGCCACCGCGCCGCCCAGCAGGAACCACTGCGCCGGCTCCAGGTTCAGCCGCCGGTGGCGGAAGAGCGGGAGCGCTCCGGCCAGCCGCACCTGATGGGTGATCACGAACGCCGCCAGGGTGCCGCCGACGACGAGCAGCTGCGACGCGGTGCCGCGCAGCTCCGGGGTGTTGTACCAGTACTGCTGGACGTTCCCGAAGGGCACGATCTCCAGGCCGTAGCTCTCGAAGTCGAAGATCACGGCGGTGGCGAAGAGCTGGGCCCCGGCGATGACCGCCCCGAGCCCGACCACCGTCCAGGGGATCCGGCGGCTGGTGACCAGCATCGCCAGGCCGGCCACCGCGAGGCCGGCCAGGGTCACCGGGAGCGTACTGGCCTTGGCCGCGCTGGAGGCCAGCGCGAACCCCGCCGTCAGGACGAAGGCGCCGCGCCCGAGGTCCGGCACCCCGCTCCCGCCGTCCGGCTCCTCCCCCGCCGCCGGGTCCCGGGACGCCCTGCGGCCGATCAGCGCCCCGACCACACCGACCAGGGCCACCAGCAGCGGCTGGCTGTAGGTGAGCGAGAGGCTTCCCCAGGACATCAGCCGGATCGGCGGGAAGCCGAAGGTCCAGGAGCTGACGTTGTTCGGGTAGATGGCGGTGAACTCGCCCACGGCGAAGAACAGCAGCGCCGCGGCCGGGCCGGCCCACGCCTTGCCGCTCAGCCGCTGCGCCACCACCGCGATGATCAGGACGGTCAGCGCGCTGAGCGCCGGGACCATCAGGCGCATCGCCACCGACACCAGGTCGACGTGGCCGACGAGGTCGGTCATCGCCATGTGCGCGAAGGTGAACCAGTGGTAGTGCAGTGGCTCGCCCGCCGCCTGCGGGAAGGTCGGCGGCATGTTCTGCTTGGCGTTCCCGGCGAGCGAGAGCATGTACGGCAGGTCGCCGAAGATCCTCGTCGACTCGTCGGCCGGCAGCACGGGGAACCGCGAGAGCGTCGCCGCGTAGTAGTAGACGACGGTCAGCGAGACCGTGCCGGCCAGCGCCCAGGACCGCCCGGGCGAGAAGGCCCGGTAGCCCCGCGGCCGCCAGTGCCGCCGCAGCCGGGGCACCAGCGCGAACGGGAGCACCACGGCCAGCGGCCAGAACGTCGCCACCGACTGGAGGCCCAGGCCGACCAGCACCACCCAGGCCGCCAGTTCCAGCACCAGGCCGGTGACGGCGCCGAACGCCAGGTCCTCCAGCAGCGTGTAGGGGCGGCGTCGCAGGCTGCGGAAGACCAGCGTGCCGGGCAGCAGCACGCCCCAGAGCGCGTAGAAGGTGTAGCGGGCGATGTCCGTCGCCGGCGTGTCGGAGGCGAGCAGCGCCGCCACCAGCACCAGGTAGGCCGCGAGTGCCGGGAGGAAGCGCACCGCCGTTCGGCCGGGGGTGGCCGGTGCCGGGTCGCCGGGCGACCCGCCCGCCCCCCGGGCGGGGCGGGACGCGGCCACGGTCGTGTCGGTGCTTTCCAAGGTTCCCGTCTCTCTGCCGGCCCGCCTCGCGGTGCCTGGGTCGTGTACGCGCTAGCGGGCGGAAGCGGCCGGCTCGCGCCGGGCCGCCCGCACCTCCTCCTCGGCCGAG
Organism: Kitasatospora sp. NPDC057500; assembly: GCF_042802195.1. Taxonomy (NCBI): domain Bacteria; kingdom Bacillati; phylum Actinomycetota; class Actinomycetes; order Kitasatosporales; family Streptomycetaceae; genus Kitasatospora; species Kitasatospora sp. NPDC057500. Next base: position 25,483 of record NZ_JBHVER010000038.1, read on the forward strand.
TCGTAGCCCACGAAGTAGGCCGGACGGGCCTGTGCGGCGGAGTAGATCCGCCCGACGTACTCACCCAGCAGTCCGATGCAGACGAGTTGGACCGCACCGAGGAACAGCATGCCGATGAAGAGCGAGGACCAGCCGGGGACGGTCTCCCCCAGGGCGTACTCGACCGTGGTGTAGACGCCCAGCGCGAAGCAGAGCACCAGGCTCAGCAGGCCGAGCCAGGTGGCGAGCCGCAGCGGCGCCGCCGAGAAGTTGGTGATGCTGTCGATGGCCAGCCGGAGCATCTTGGAGAGCGGGTAGTGCGTCGCGCCGGCGACCCGCTCCTCGCGCACGTAGACGACCTCGCCGCTGGGGAAGCCCAGCCACGGGACCAGCAGCCGGTAGACCGGCTGGTGCTCGGGCATCGCCTTGAGCGCGTCGACCGCGGCCCGGCTCAGCAGCCGGAAGTCGCCGGCCTGGTTCGGCATCTTCTTGCCGACCAGCCGGCGCATCAGCCAGTAGTAGGCGCCGGCCGTGCGGCGCTTGAAGACGGTGTCGGTGCCGCGGTCGCCGCGCACGCCGTAGACGATGTCGAGGCCCCGCTCCTGGGCGAGCGAAAGCATTTCCGGAATCTTCTCCGGCGGATCCTGCAGGTCCGCGTCGATGGAGACGACGTAGTCCCCGTACGCACGGTGAATACCGGCCGTGAGCGCCGCCTGGTGCCCGGAGTTGCGCGCGAACCGCACGATCCGGAACTCGGGCCAGTCCTGGTGGACCTTCTGCATGATCGCCGGAGTGGCGTCCGTGCTGCCGTCGTCGATCCCGACGACCTCGTAGGTGATCCCCAGTTCGTCCAGGATCGGCCGCAGACGCTCAACGGTCAGGGGCAGCGCCTCCTGCTCGTTGTAGATCGGCATGACGACCGACAGGAGCGGCGCCGGCCTTCCGGCCGTCGGCGCCTGGTCGTGCCCTGCTGCGTTGAACATCGTTTCTCGCCTGTCCCCATGTGTCCACGAACGGTCTGGCGGCACGGACCGACCGGGACGCCCCCACCAGTCGGCACCCTTCACCCATCGTGCCCGAAGTGATCGCGGACAGCGACGGGGAGAGCCCCAATGAGCGGTCAGAATAGCAGGCGGTGATGAAGCCCATGGGCGGTCACCGGCCCGCTCGTCACGCCGACACGCCGAAGGGCCCCGCACATCTTTTCGGATGCGCGGGGCCCTTCGGTTCGCCTGGGTCGACAGGCAGGTCAGAGCGTCGGACTACTTGACGATCTTGGTGACCTGGCCGGCGCCGACGGTGCGGCCACCCTCACGGATGGCGAACTTCAGGCCCTCCTCCATGGCGACGGGCTGGATCAGCGCGACGGTCATGGCGGTGTTGTCGCCCGGCATGACCATCTCGGTGCCCTCGGGGAGGGTCACGACGCCGGTCACGTCCGTGGTACGGAAGTAGAACTGCGGGCGGTAGTTGTTGAAGAACGGGGTGTGGCGGCCACCCTCGTCCTTCGACAGGATGTAGGCCTGGGCCTCGAAGTCGGTGTGCGGGGTGACCGAACCCGGCTTGATGATGACCTGGCCGCGCTCGACGTCCTCGCGCTTGATGCCACGGAGCAGCAGACCGACGTTCTCACCGGCCTGGCCCTCGTCGAGCAGCTTGCGGAACATCTCGATGCCGGTGACCGTGGTGGTGGTCTTCTCGGTCTTGATGCCGATGATGTCGACGGTCTCGTTGACCTTGAGGATGCCGCGCTCGATACGACCGGTGACGACGGTGCCACGACCGGTGATCGTGAAGACGTCCTCGATCGGCATCAGGAACGGCTGGTCCACGGCGCGGGCCGGGGTCGGGATGTTCTCGTCGACCGCGTGCATCAGGCCGAGGAGCTTCTCGCCCCACTCCTTGTCGCCCTCCAGCGCCTTCAGCGCGGAGACGCGGACGACCGGCAGGTCGTCGCCCGGGAACTCGTACTCGGAGAGCAGCTCGCGGACCTCGAGCTCGACGAGCTCCAGGATCTCCTCGTCGTCCACCATGTCGGCCTTGTTCAGGGCGACAACGATGTACGGAACGCCGACCTGGCGGGCCAGGAGGACGTGCTCCTTGGTCTGCGGCATCGGGCCGTCGGTGGCGGCGACCACCAGGATGGCGCCGTCCATCTGGGCGGCACCGGTGATCATGTTCTTGATGTAGTCCGCGTGACCCGGGCAGTCGACGTGGGCGTAGTGGCGCGCCTCGGTCTGGTACTCGACGTGCGCGATGGAGATGGTGATACCGCGCTGCCGCTCCTCCGGCGCCTTGTCGATCTGGTCGAACGGCGTGAAGGGGTTGATCTCCGGGTACGCGTCGTGCAGCACCTTGGTGATGGCCGCGGTCAGCGTGGTCTTACCGTGGTCGATGTGACCGATGGTGCCGATGTTGACGTGGGGCTTCGTCCGCTCGAACTTCGCCTTCGCCACTGAGTCCTCCTGAGGACAGTTCCTGTACGCCGTGCTGACGCCAGTTGGTCTTTGATCGGTTTTGGTGCGGGTTGTCCGGAGGACACCCCGTGCCGTCCCGCTGGTGGGGGGGCCGGAGGCCCCGGGAGGATCCGACCGGATCCTCCCGGGTTGCCTCCTAATAGCCTAAGGGTTGGTTATCGTCCCGAAAGTCGGGACGTCACTCGCCCTTGGCCTTCGCGATGATGTCGTCCGCGACGTTCCTCGGAACCTCGGCGTACGAGTCGAACTGCATCGAGTAGCTCGCGCGACCGGAGGTCTTGCTGCGCAGGTCACCGACGTAGCCGAACATCTCGGAGAGGGGCACCAGCGCCGTGACGACGCGGGCACCGTGACGCTCGTCCATGGACCGGATCTGGCCACGGCGAGAGTTGATGTCGCCGATCACGTCGCCCATGTAGTCCTCGGGCGTGGTGACCTCGACGGCCATCATCGGCTCGAGGAGGACCGGCTTGGCCTTCTTCGCGCCTTCCTTGAACGCCATCGAGCCGGCGATCTTGAACGCGAGCTCGGACGAGTCGACGTCGTGCGCCGCACCGTCGAGCAGCTTCACGCGGACACCCTGGAGCGGGTAGCCGGCGAGGATGCCGAACTCCATGGCCTCCTGGCAGCCGGCGTCGACCGACGGGATGTACTCGCGCGGCACGCGGCCACCGGTGACCAGGTTGACGAACTCGTAGCCCTCGGCCTGCTCGAGCGGCTCGATCGCGATCTGCACCTTGGCGAACTGACCGGAACCACCGGTCTGCTTCTTGTGGGTGTAGTCGATGCGCTCGACCGCCTGGCGGATGGTCTCGCGGTACGCGACCTGCGGCTTGCCGACGTTGGCCTCGACCTTGAACTCACGGCGCATACGGTCGACCAGCACCTCGAGGTGCAGCTCGCCCATACCCGCGATGATGGTCTGGCCGGTCTCCTCGTCCGTGTTGACCTGGAAGGACGGGTCCTCCTCGGCGAGACGCTGGATGGCGACACCCAGCTTCTCCTGGTCACCCTTGGACTTGGGCTCGATCGCGACGCGGATGACCGGGGCCGGGAAGTCCATGGACTCCAGGATGACCGGGTTCTTCTCGTCGGACAGCGTCTCACCGGTGGTGGTCTGCTTCAGGCCCATGACGGCGATGATGTCGCCGGCGCCCACCGACTCGATCTCCTCACGCTTGTTCGCGTGCATGCGGTAGATCTTGCCGATGCGCTCCTTCTTGCCCTTGACGGCGTTCAGCACCGAGGTGCCGGACTCCAGGCGGCCCGAGTAGACCCGGACGAAGGTGAGCTTGCCGAGGTGCGGGTCCGACATGATCTTGAACGCGAGCGCGGCGAGCGGCTCGTCGTCCGAGGCCTTGCGGGAGATCTTGACGGTGTCGTCGCCCGGCTTGGTGCCCTCGATGGACTCGATGTCCAGCGGGGACGGCAGGTACTTGACGACGGCGTCGAGCAGGGGCTGGACGCCCTTGTTCTTGAACGCGGTGCCGCAGAAGATCGGGGTGAACTCCGAGTTCAGCGTGCCCTTGCGGATCGCCGTCTGCAGCAGCTCGACCGGGATGTCCTCGCCCTCGAGGGCGAGCTCCATGATCTCGTCGCTGACGTTCGACACGGTGTCGATCAGGGCCTCGCGGTACTCGTCCGCCTGCTCCTGCAGCTCGGCCGGGATGTCGACGATGTCGTACATCTCGCCCTTGGCGGCCTCGGCCGACCAGACCAGCGCCTTCATGCGGACCAGGTCGACAACGCCCTGGAAGTCCGACTCGGCACCGATCGGCAGCTGCATGACCAGCGGGGTCGCGCCGAGGCGGTCCACGATGGTCTGGACGCAGAAGAAGAAGTTGGCGCCCGTGCGGTCCAGCTTGTTGATGAAGCAGATGCGCGGGACGCCGTAGCGGTCAGCCTGCCGCCACACGGTCTCGGACTGGGGCTCGACACCGGCGACACCGTCGAACACGGTCACGGCACCGTCGAGGACGCGCAGCGAGCGCTCCACCTCGACGGTGAAGTCGACGTGACCCGGGGTGTCGATGATGTTGATGGTGTGGTCGGCATCGTCGACGGTCCAGTGACAGGTCGTCGCGGCCGACGTGATCGTGATGCCGCGCTCCTGCTCCTGCTCCATCCAGTCCATGGTGGCAGCGCCATCGTGGACCTCACCGATCTTGTACGACACACCGGTGTAGAACAGGATCCGCTCGGTGGTGGTGGTCTTGCCCGCGTCGATGTGCGCCATGATCCCGATGTTGCGGACCTTGGCGAGGTCAAGGGAGGTTGCAGCCATGGTGGCTCGTTCTCTCTCTGTCTAGTGACGGGGTACGGACTACCAGCGGTAGTGCGCGAAGGCCTTGTTGGACTCGGCCATCTTGTGGGTGTCCTCGCGACGCTTCACGGAAGCGCCCAGGCCGTTGCTGGCGTCGAGGATCTCGTTCATCAGGCGCTCGGTCATGGTCTTCTCGCGACGGGCGCGCGAGTAACCGACCATCCAGCGCAGCGCCAGGGTGCTGGCGCGGCCCGGACGGACCTCGACCGGAACCTGGTAGGTCGCGCCACCGACACGGCGGGACTTGACCTCGAGGGCCGGCTTGACGTTCTCCAGCGCGCGCTTCAGCGTGACGACCGGGTCCGAGCCGGTCTTCTCGCGGACGCCCTCGAGGGCGCCGTAGACGATCCGCTCGGCGGTGGAGCGCTTGCCGTGCAGCAGGATCTTGTTGACCAGCTGGGTGACGACCGGGGAGCCGTAGACCGGGTCGATGATGACCGGGCGCTTCGGGGCGGGGCCCTTACGAGGCATTCTTACTTCTCCTTCTTGGCGCCGTAGCGGCTGCGGGCCTGCTTGCGGTTCTTGACACCCTGGGTGTCGAGCGAACCGCGGATGATCTTGTAGCGGACACCAGGAAGGTCCTTCACACGACCACCGCGAACCAGCACGATGGAGTGCTCCTGCAGGTTGTGGCCCTCGCCCGGGATGTAAGCGGTGACCTCGATCCCGCTGGTGAGGCGCACACGGGCGACCTTACGAAGCGCCGAGTTCGGCTTCTTCGGGGTGGTCGTGTACACACGCGTGCAGACCCCACGGCGCTGCGGGGAGCCCTTCAGCGCGGGAGTCTTGTTCTTCTCGACCTTGTCCTGCCGGCCCTTTCGGACCAGCTGCTGGATCGTAGGCACCGTTTCTCCGTTTTCTGTGTGCCAAGGCTTGGTGGAACTAACCTGCGGTGATTCCCTCGCACACGGCCCCGTGGTCGACCCACGCGGTCGGGTGTGTTGGGCTTTTTCCGGCACGGAATCCCGTGAGCTGATGTACAGCGACGGCGCTCTACGCGCGGCGCGCTGGGAGGCGCTCCGGCTCGGCGCGGCGACCGGTGTGCATGCACGCACAAGGACCCGGGGACACCCCAGGCACAAGGTCAGAGCGTACCTAGCGCATCGGGCGCGGTCAAAACAAATGCAACGCCGCAGGTGGCGGCCGTCGACCGGGTGTCGCACGGGTGTCCCGCGCACGGCCGCCCGGTGTCGGACCGCCCTCCTACCGCCCTACCACACCGGGAAGGCCGTCGCCACCCGAACGGGGCCGGCCCGGAACGGGCCCGGCCCGGGGGCGGTCAGCCGCCGCTGGTGCCGGCCACCAGCACGAGCAGCATGAACAGGGTCCAGGCCACGGACTCCACGTACCCGAGGACCAGGCCGACGGTGGCCATCGCGTCGCCCTCCTCGTTGCGCCGGCGGATCTGCTTCTTGGCGACGTGGCCGGCGATCACCGCCGGCAGGCCCATGCCCAGCAGGCTGAGCACCAGGGAGGCCACGGCCGCGCCGTTGGTCGGCCGCGGCGGCGGCACCAGCACCGGCGGCGGCAGGAAGGTCTGCGGCACCGCCATCTGCGGGGCCACCATCTGGGGCGCCACCATCGGGCCGGCCGGCAGGTCCGCGACCAGCCGGGCCAGCTGGCCGTAGGTCTGCGCCCCGCTCGCCGCCTCGAACCGCTCGCCGTACTCGGTGGCGCTCAGCCGGCCCTCGGCGAACGCGGCCTTCAGCACGTCGACCGTGCGCTCGCGGTCCGCGGTCGCCGCGCGCATCGCGGACTGGGGCATCGCCGCCTGGGGCGCCGCGCCGTACGCCACCGCGCCGTGCGGGGGCATCGCCGGCACGGGCGGGGTGGACGCGGGCGGCTTCGCCGTCCCGTAGCCCTGCTCGCCCCACGGCTGAACGGCCATCCGCCACCTCCCGGTACCCCCGCGCGAACACGGTCGTCGCCCGTCCATCTGGACTCTCATAGTGCAGGACGAACGGGAGTCCTGAGTAGTTGCCGAATCCGCCGATCCGGCGGCATTCCGGTCCCCCCGGGCCGCCGCCGCCGCGGCCGTCACCCGTTTGGCCCGAACACACCCGGGGCATCGGGCCTGCAGGACAGGCCGGACCGGGCGGTGGCAGGCTGTCGTCCAAGCCGTTTGGATCATGGAACGATCATCGGCCCGACCGGTCCGCCCCCCAATCGAAAGAGCCGCCATCATGCAGGCGTCAGCGCCGTCGCCGTTCCCCGAGCCCGCCGCCCCCGTGCCCTCCGCCGTGTCCGTCCAGGGCCTGTGGAAGCACTTCGGCACCCAGGCCGCCGTCGCCGGGCTGAGCCTGGAGCTACCGGCCGGGGCGTTCGTCGGGCTGGTCGGCCCCAACGGCGCCGGCAAGACGACGACGCTGTCGATGGTCACCGGCCTGCTCCGGCCCGACCAGGGCACCGTGCTGATCCACGGCGCCGACGTCTGGGCCGACCCGGTCGCCGCCAAGGCCCGGATCGGCATCCTCCCCGAGGGCCTGCGCATGTTCGAGAGGCTCAGCGGCCGCGAACTGCTCCAGTACAACGGCCGGCTGCGCGGCCTGCCCGGCGCCGAGGTCGACCGCCGTGCCGAGGAACTGCTCGCCGTCCTCGACCTCGCCGGGCACGCCGACAAGCTGGTCGCCGACTACTCCACCGGCATGCGCAAGAAGATCGGCCTCGCCTCCGCCCTGCTGCACAACCCGGACGTGCTGTTCCTCGACGAGCCCTTCGAGGGCGTCGACCCGGTCTCCGCCCAGACCATCCGCGGTGTGCTCAAGCGCTACGCGGCGGCCGGCTCCACCGTCGTCTTCTCCAGCCACGTCATGGAACTCGTCGAGCAGCTCTGCGACTGGGTCGCCGTCATCAGCACCGGCCGGGTCATCGCCCAGGGACCGCTCGGCACCGTCCGCGGCGGGCGCAGCCTGCACGAGGCGTTCCTGGAGCTGATCGGCGTCCGCGAGGACGACGGCCAGGCTCTCGGCTGGCTCGGCGGGGGCGACCGGTGAGCGTCCCCACCGCGCCGGGCACCGGCCTGCCCGACGACCGCACGGTCGTCCGCACCCTCGTCTCGCTCAAGCTCCGGCTGCTGCGCAACGGTCTGCGGCGCAGCCGCGGCCGCGCCGCCCTCTACGTGCTCGGCGCCGTCGTCGGCGTCCTGTTCGCCGCCGGGATCGCGCTCGCGATGGCGATGCTGGAGCACGCCGTCGACACCGGGTCCGCCGCCGACGCGGGCGTCGTCCTCACCGGTGCGCTCACCCTCGGCTGGGCCGCGATACCGCTCTTCCTGTTCTCCAGCGACGAGAGCGCCGACCCGACCCGGCTCACCATGCTGCCGCTGCGGCCCGCGCCGCTGCTGCGCGGCTCGGTGCTCGCCGCGCTGATCGGGCCCGGGCCGCTGATCAGCCTGGTGCTGTTCACCGGCGCCGCGTTCTCCGGCGCCCTCGGCGGCGCCTCGGCGGCGGCCGGGGTGGTCGGTGTGCCGCTCGCCGTGCTGACCGTCGTCGTGCTCTCCCGCGCGGTCGCCGCCGGCAACGCCCGGCTGCTCTCCAGCCGGCGCGGCAAGGACTTCGCCATCTTCGGCGGCCTGCTGTTCGCGCTGCTGGTGCAGATCGCCAACGTCGGCTCGCAGAGCGTCTTCGGCAAGCCCGGCGCCGACGGCCTCGACCTCGAACCGCTCGCCCCGATCGCCTCCGTGCTGCGCTGGGTCCCGCCGGTCTCCGCCGTCGACGCCGTCCGCACCGCCGGCGAGGGCCGGTACCCGCTCGCGCTGCTCCAGCTCGCCGCGACCGGCGCGCTGCTCGTCCTGCTGCTGCGCTGGTGGCGGGCCAGCCTCCAGCAGCTGATGGTCACCGCCGACGCCTCCACGGTGGAGGTGGTGCGCGGCGTCCAGGAGCCCGGGCGCGGCTGGCGCTTCCTGCCGGACGGCCGGGTCGGCGCCGTGATGCAGCGTCACCTGCGGTACGCCTGGCGCGAGCCGAGGGCCAAGGCCGCCGTCTTCACCAGCATCGGCATGACGCTGGTGGTCTGCGTGCTGTCGATCGTCCAGGGCTGGTCCACGGTCTACCTGGTGGCGATGACCGGGATGTTCCTCGGTCTCCAGATGCTCAACCTGTTCGGCATGGACGGCTCCGCGTTCTGGATGGTCGCCGCCACCCTGCTCACCCCCGCCGACGCCCGCGACGAACTGCGCGGCCGCGCGTTCGCCGTGCTCTCCTACGCCGTCCCGGTCACCCTGGTGCTCGCCGTCGTCCTCGCCGCCGCCACCGGCGAGTGGTCCGGCCTGCCCTCGGCCGTCGGGGTCGCCTTCGCCCTGCTCGGCAGCGGCATCGCCATCGGCGCCGTGCTCAGCGTGCTCGCGCCGTACACCATGCCGGCCGACAACAACCCGATGCGCAACGCCGCCCCCGGCCAGGGCGGCCTGGTGATGCTCAACAGCTTCGGCTCGATGTTCGGCAGCGTCGTCGTCGCCTCCCCCGCCGTCGCCTACCTCGCCTGGGCCCTCACCACCGACTCCCCCACCTGGCCCCTGCTCCTCGCCGGTCCCCTCTACGGCGCCCTCATCGCCACCCTGGGCCTGCGCCTCGCCGCCGGCCGCCTCCTGGAACGCCTCCCCGAGATCCTCGCCAGGGCCGTCGAACGCTGAGGCCGGGCCCGGCGCCGGAGCAGGAAGTCGGGGACGCCGGCTTCCTGCTCCGCCTGCCGCTGTCGGCGGCAGGCGGATTCGGCGGCGCGCCCCCGGCAGCACCCTCAGGATCGGGAGGTCGGAAGCCGTCGCCGCACCCGGCGGCGAGGCGGAGCCGAAGCGGCACAGCCGGGGTAGGAGGGGGCGGTCCGGCATCATGGGTGGGAGGTATGGGACCCGGAGGTAGGCGGCGTGGGCAGGCGGAAGCAGGACGGCGGCAGCGGTGAGGACGCCGGGGCGCTGCTGGATTCGGCGGTGTGGTTGGTGGTGACGGCCCCGGAGGAGGAGCTGGACCTCTCGCTGGACACCGGGGCCTCGTCGCTCGCGGCCTCCGCCGCGCGGTGGCCGGCGGTGAGCCGGGCGGTGCTGGGGTACGCGGACACGGCGGTCGGGCGGTGCTGGTCGGCCGGGTGGCGGCCGGCGGACCTGGTGCGGGTGGTGCGCCGCGAGCTGAAGCCCGTGCACCTGGCGCTCGCCGTGGACCTGATCGCCGCCGAGGGCCGCCGCCACCCCGCGGCCTCGACCGACCGCCGCTGGCAGGAGCAGCTGCGCGAGCTGGAGGCGGAGGTCTGGTGGACGTCCGACGAGGCGTACCTCCCCGCGCTCGCCCACCGCCACCGCCTGGACCGTTTCGCCCTCGCCACCGCACTGCTGGAGCTGCTGCGCTGCTGGGGCCGGCTGCCCCCGATCGCCCCCGTGGGCCCCGCCCCGGGGCAGGGCGCGCGCCGGGAGACCGCCCCGCGCGGCCCGGTGACGGGCGAGCCGCGGATGCTGTCTCGGATCCGCGCCCTGCTGGCGAAGGCCGAGTCCACCGACTTCCCCGAGGAGGCCGAGGCGCTGACCGCCAAGGCCCAGCAGCTCATGACCCAGCACAGCATCGACGAGGCCCTGCTCGCCGTCGACGTCGCCGACCCGCACGCGCCGGGCGCGCTGCGGATCGGTGTGGACAACCCGTACGAGGGCCCGAAGACGATGCTGCTGGACGCGGTCGCCGCCGCCAACCGCTGCCGCGTCGTGTGGGCGAAGGAGTTCGGCTTCTGCACCGTGATCGGCTTCGACGCGGACCTGGACGGCGTCGAGCTGCTCTACACCTCGCTCCTGGTGCAGGCGACGCACGCGATGCAGCAGGCCGGCGCCCGCCAGCACCTGGACGGCGCCTCCCGCACCAAGGCGTTCCGGCAGTCCTTCCTGGTGGCGTACGCCGCACGGATCCGCGAGCGGCTGGCCGAGGCGACCGAGCGGACGACCAGTGACGCCGCGGCCGGCCGGCACCTGCGCGAGGACGGCACGGCGGAGCAGCTGGTGCCGGACGAGCGGCTGCTGCCGGCCCTGAAGGCGCGCACCGAGGCGGTGGACCAGGAGGTGGGCCGGATGTTCCCCAAGCTGGTGTCGCAGCGCGTGCGGGTGAGCGACGGCGAGGGCTGGGCGGCGGGCCGCGCCGCGGCGGACCGGGCGTCCCTGCACGGACGCTCCGGGGAGATCCGCCGCTGAGTTCCGGAGCCCCGCTCCGGCGGCCTGGTAGAACAGGTCGCGGGTCACGACGAGGGGCGGGCAGGCGATGACGAGTACGACGGGCACCGGGACGGGCTACCGGGACCGGGTGCGCGGGGCGCTGCTGGGCGGCGCGATCGGCGACGCGCTGGGCTGGCCGGTGGAGTTCCTGCAGCTGCACCAGATCCGCGAGCGCTTCGGCCCGGACGGCGTGACGGGCCTGCCGGGCGGCGGCCTGGTCGCCGAGGTCACCGACGACACCCAGATGACGCTGTTCACCGCCGAGGGCCTGATCCGCGGCTTCGTCCGCGGCTGGTCGGGCGGCGGCGGTTCGGTGCCGGAGGCGGTGCACGGCGCGTACCGGCGGTGGCTGCTCACCCAGCAGCAGGGCGCGCCGGACCGCGAGCCGCTCCCCCGCCCGTACGACGGCTGGCTGCTGCGCGAGCCGTTCCTGTACGCGCGGCGGGCGCCCGGCAACGCGTGCCTGACCGGGGTGCAGTACCACCCGGCGTTCGAGCCGCCGGTGGCGCTGGGGCAGCCGGGTCCGATCAACGCGCACTCCAAGGGCTGCGGCACGGTGATGCGCTCGGCGCCGTTCGGGCTGGGGCGACTGGGTGCGGAGCAGTCCTTCGGGCTGGCCGCGCAGTGCGCGCAGCTGACCCACGGGCATCCGACCGGCTACCTGGCGGCGGGCGCGTTCGCGGCGCTGGTGGAGCGGCTGGCGGCCGGGACGGAGCCCTGGGCGGCGGTCGGCGAGACGGTTGAGCAGACCCGGGAGTGGCCGGCCTCGCGGGAGACGGTGCAGGCGCTGGCCCGGGCGGTGCGGGTGGCCCAGGAGTCGGAGCCGTCGGCGGAGGCGGTGGAGCGGGTGGGGCTGGGCTGGATCGCCGAGGAGTGCCTGGCGATCGCGGTGTACTGCCTGCTGGCGGCGGCCGGCGGGCCGCAGCCGGCCCGGACGGCGTTGCTGCTGTCGGTGAACCACTCCGGGGACAGCGACTCGACCGGCGCGGTCTGCGGCAACCTGGTCGGCGCGGCGTACGGCGCGGGCGCGCTGCCGGCCGACTGGGCGGAGGCGGTGGAGGGCCGGGAGGCGCTGCTGCGGACGGCGGACGACCTGCTGGTGCTGTTCGGCAGCCGCGAGCCGGGCCACCCGGCGCTCGGGGACCGCTACCCGGCCGGGTAGCGGTCCCCCGCTACTTCGCCGCCGGGTCGGTGACCTGGCCGAGGAAGAGCGGCCGCCCGGTGGCGGTGTCCCGGATCAGGAAGAGGAACGGCCGGTCGATGTGCAGTTCGACGGGGTTCGCCGGGACGGGCGCGGCCATCGCCCCCACCCCGACGCCGCTGCCGGCCGCCGCGACCGTGCCCTGCTCGTCGACCTGAATGGTCGCCTTCTGCACCACGGTGCCGATGGCGAGCGCCCCGTCGGCGCCCGGACCGGGGATGCCGGACAGGTCGGCGCCCGGCCCGAAGGCCGCCTTGACGCCCAGGGCCTGCAGGGCGGGCGTGAGCTCGTTGGCGGTGTCGAAGTGGAACTTCGGCAGGGTGAGGTCGACGGTCCGCGGGGCGAGCGAGCCGAGGATCCGGTCCAGTTCCGCCTGGTCCAGGCCCTTGCGGAAGGCCGCGAAGCCGCCCTGCGCGGGCACCACCAGGTCCATCGCCAAGGTACTTCCGGCGTACGGGAGTTCAACGGCCTGCCAGGGTTCGCCGAGGATGCCTCCGGAGCCCTCGGCGTAGCGCAGCGCGCCGGTCCGGGCCATGGTGGGGACGGCGGCCCCGGTGCCGTCGAGGCGGTGGAACGGCCGGTCGGCGCTCTTCCCGGCCTTGAACGGCTCGGCCCAGTCGGCCTTGAGGTAGAGCGCGTCGGTGAGTGCCAGCCGGGTGTCCCGGTTGAGCTGTCCCGCGCCGAAGAGGTCCTTGATCCGGCCCTCGGTGGCCTTCTCGACGGCGCCGTTGACGGCCTTGCGGGCGCCCTCCGGGTCCGCGCGGAAGTCGGCGGTGTGCACGCCGGTGTCGAAGGCGGCGGCCAGCACGCCGAGGTAGCGCTGGTCGAGCGGGTAGTCGCGCTGGGCCCAGAGGTCGTCGGACTGCCGGAGCACGGGCCCGTCCTTGGCCGTGGCCGCCGCCGACCGGTTCAGGGCGCCGGTGGCGAGCGCGTACTGCTCGGGCGTCAGCCCGGTGTGCAGCGCCGTGGCGAGTTCCTCGGCGGTGGTGCCGCGCGCGCCGGGCAGCACCATGGCGAGGGCAGTGGCCAGGCCGGACGGCGAGAGCACCAGGTTGCGGCCAGCACCGGCGGGGTCGGCGGTGAGGGTGTGCAGCAGGTCGAGGCCGAAGGCGCCGGTGGCCGTGGCGGTGGCGGCGACCTGGGCGGGGTCGGCGGGCGGCAGTGTCACGGGCTCGGCCCGGACCACGGAGGCGCCGCCGCCGGAGGAGCCGCAGGCGGTGAGCAGGGCCGCGCAGCAGAGCAGGAGCACCGCCGGGCGGCGGGTGCGGACGGACGTCGCGGACATGGCCGGCCCCGCCTCTCGGATCGCGGCGCGGGCCGGTGCCCGCGCCTCGGTGCCGGTTCGACGCGGCACCCCCGTCACCGGTTCCCGGGGCGTCAGTCCCAGAGCGCGCCGAACTCCAGCAGCTCGTCCCGGTGCTCGATCCGCTCCACCCAGTCGGCCGGCCAGGCGCCGGCGCCCAGGTGCGCCCCGGCGAAGGCACCGGTCAGGCAGGCGATCGAGTCGGAGTCCCCGGAGGAGTAGGCGGCCCGGCGGACGGCGGCCACCGGGTCGTCCGGCAGCAGCAGGAAGCAGAGCAGCCCGGTGGCGAGCGCCTCCTCGGCGATCCAGCCCTCGCCGGTGGCCAGGCAGGGGTCGGCCTCGACGTCCGGCGCGGCGAGCGCGGCGTCCAGCCGGTCGAGCACCGCCAGGCACTCGTCCCAGCCCCGGGTGGCGAACGCCTCCGCCGTCCGGTCCTGGGCGTGCTCGGCGAGGTCGCCGAGCCAGAACGCGTCGTACCGGCCGCGGCCGGCGAGCGCGTACGCCCGGAGGGCGGCGGGCAGCTCGACCGGCGGCAGGCCCCCGGCGAGCCGGCGGACGGCGTACGCGGTGAGGTCGCCGGCGGCGAGCGCGGTCGGGTGGCCGTGGGTGAGCCCGGACTGGAGCTGGGCGGCGCCGGAGGCCTGGGCCGGGGTCAGGTCCCGGACCAGGCCGATCGGGGCGACCCGCATATTGGCGCCACAGCCCTTGGAGCCGGTGTCGCTCGCCGTCTGCCAGCGGCGGTCGGGCGTGCTGAGCCGCTGGCAGGAGCGCAGACAGGTCATCCCGGGGGCGCGGGTGTTCTGCGGCGAGCGCCACCAGTCGACGAACTCCTCCCGCACCGGCCGTTCCAGGCGCAGCGGCGTGAGCGGGCCCCTGGCCAGGGCGGTGCGCAGCCCGCGGGCCAGGGCGAGCGTCATCTGGGTGTCGTCGGTGACCAGTGCGCGCTGCGGCAGCGGCAGTTGCCGCCAGTCCGGCCACTGCCACGCGATCGCCTCGACGTCGTCGAACTCGGTGTGCTTGCCGAGCGCGTCCCCGATCGCCAGCCCCAGCATCGCCCCCGTAGCCCTGCCGCCGCCCATGGCCCGCCCCCCTCTTCCGCTACACCTCGACCAGCAGTTCCTTCAGCCCCCGGATCACATACCCCGGCTGCCACTCGGGCTCGCGGACCAGCCGCAGGCCCGGGGCACGGCGGAGCAGGGTGCCGTAGGACTCGGTGAGCTCCAGTCTGGCGAGCGGGGCGCCGAGACAGAAGTGGATTCCGGCGCCGAAGGTGATGTGCGGGTTGTCGGTGCGGCCGAGGTCCAGGCGGTCGGGGTCGGCGAAGCGCTCCGGGTCGCGGTTGGCGGAGCCGAAGAGCAGGGCGACCTCGGAGCCGCGCGGAATGGTGACGCCGCGGACCTCGATGTCCTCCAGCACCCAGCGCTCGAACATCTGCAGCGGGGTGTCCCAGCGCATCAGCTCCTCGACGGCGGTGGGCAGCAGCCCGTCGACGTCGGCGCGCAGCCGGGCCAGTTCCCCGGGGTTGCGGAACAGCGCCCACCAGCCGTTGCCGGTGGTGTTGACGGTCGCCTCGTGGCCGGCGTTGAGCAGCAGCACGCAGGTGGAGATCATCTCCTGCTCGCTGAGCGCGTCCGAGCCCTCCTGGGCCTGGATGAGCGCGCTGATCAGGTCCTCACCGGGGGCGGTGCGGCGCTCGCGGATGAGGGCGCGCAGGTAGTCGGAGAACTCGGTGCTCGCGGTGACGGCCCGGCGGGCGGCGTCCTCGGTCGGGTTGAGCTCGAACATCCCGGTGATGTCGGCGGACCACGGGCGCAACAGGTGCCGGTCGGACTCCGGGACGCCGAGCATCTCGGCGATCACCGCGACGGGCAGCGGCTCGGCGACGGCGGCGATCAGGTCGCCGCCGCCGTCGGCGAGCAGTCCGTCGACGAGTTCCCCGGCGAGCCGGCCGACGGTGGGGCGCAGGCCCTCGACCATGCGCGGGGTGAAGGCCTTGGAGACCAGGCGGCGGATCCGGGTGTGGTCCGGGGCCTCCAGGTCGAGCAGGCCGTTGTCGTTGAGGGTGTGGAACGGCTCGTGCGCCGGGTCGGGCTCGGGGCGGCCGAACTCCTGGTGGCTGAACCGGTGGGTGTAGGTGCGGCCGAGCCGGCGGTCGCGGAGCAGCGCGCTGACGTCCTCGAAGCGCGAGACCAGCCACTGGTCGGTGGGTTCGAAGTACGTCACGGGGGCCTGCTCGCGCAGGGCGGCGTACGCGTCGTAGGGGTGGGCCACGAACGCCGCCGACCAGGGGTCGAACTTCGCCGTCGTCGTCATCGGTCGATCACTCCAGGCCATGAGGGGGGAGCCGGAAGGATCATCGTACGCATGCGCTCCGTCCGACCCCGGCCCTGGCGGCTCGACGGCGTCGCCCCGGGCCGCCCCGGCCCTCCCCCCGTCGGCTCGGTCCCCGTCAGCTCGGCCGCTGCAACCGGATGCTCCCCCGGCCCGTCCGCCCGTCGAACAGCCGATCGTCCGCCGACCGGGCCGGGCGCGGCGGCGGCGGGAAGCCCGGCGCGAGCGGGATGCTGCCCCGGCCGCCGAGCGCCATCAGCCAGGCGGTCGGGTCCGGCCGGCTCCCGTACGGTCCGGCGGCCTGCTCCCAGACCCGGCGCACCTGCGCCAGCTGCCGGTCCGTCAGCATCCCCGGCAGCGGCTCCAGCGGTGCTCCCGGCACCACGTACGGGTCCTGCGCCAGGGTCCGTCCGATCAGCAGCGCCGCCTTGTAGCGGTCGCTGTCCACCGAGGCGGCGCTGCCGTGCGGGGAGCGCGGGTCCGCCCAGTTGGGCGTGTCCGCCTGTTCCAGCACCGGGGAGGCGCCGACCAGGCGGATGCCATCGCAGTCCAGCAGGTGCACGGCCGGTTCGGGCAGCACCGTCCACAGCACATTGGCGTGCGAGAGGTCGCCGATCACCAGCCCCCAGCGGTGCAGCCGGTCGATCAGCCCGGTCAGTTCCAGCACCAGGGCGAGGCGCTGCTCCCCGTCCGGACGGACGACGCCCTGGGTGGCGGGCTTCTCCGGGTAGAGCAGGTGCTGCGCCTCGGTGAGCCTGCGCGCGCCGGTGGCCGTCCGCCAGGTCATCGCCGGCGGGGCCTCCCGCATCAGGAAGCCGACGCAGCGCGGGCCGTCCACCACCCGGCAGAGCGGCCAGGCGGCCTGGGCGTCCAGCCGGTCCCGTTCGGCCCGCGGCAGCCGGAGCCGCAGGCCGACCAGTTCCTCCAGCGCCCGGCCGTTGACCGCTCCCGCGTCCAGGTAGCGCTTGAACAGCAGGCCGGGGTAGCCGTCGAGGCGCTGCACCCGGCCCTGGCCGCCCCGGCCGGCCTCGTCGCCGACGGGCAGCAGCGCCAGGTCCGCGTCCCCGCCCTCGGCCAGCGCGGTGGCGATGTCCGGGGCGGTCACGGCGCGGCCTCCCAGAGGCAGACCACCGAGCGGTCGTCGTCGTAGCTGCGCACCCGGACCTGGGCCTGCCAGAGGAACTCCGCGAGGCCCGGCACCTCCCGGCCCCAGCGCTCGCCGAGCCACGTCCGCAGCTCGGACTCCTTGAGCAGCGGCAGCGCGAGCCCGTCGGTGCAGAGCACCAGCAGGTCGCCGGGGAGGGTGTCGGTGATCAGCCGGGCCCTGGCGTGCTCGTACGCCTCGGGGAGGCAGTCGGTCCGGGTGCTGATCAGCGCGCCCTCCTCGCCGTCCCCGTCGGCTTCGAGGTTCTGCCAGTCGCCGTCGCGCAGCCGCAGCAGGCCGCCGTCGCCGACCGAGACGAAGCCCCGGAACGGGACGGCCGGGTCGGCCGGCACCAGCAGCGCGCGCAGGGTCGTCGAGTAGGACTTCGGCGACAGGCCCGCGCCCTCGGCCTGCTGGGCGAGTTCGGCGGCCGCCACCGCGACGAGCCGGCTCATCAGGCTGGCGAAGTCGAGTTCGGCGCCGGAGCGCAGGAAGGCCAGCAGGGTCTCCGCCTTCTGCGCGACCTGCCGGGTCAGCAGCCGGACGATCCCGTGGGAGCCGTGGTGGGAGTGCGACTGGGAGCCGACGCCGTCGGCCACCGCGACCAGCAGCAGCTCGCCGGTGCGGACGACCAGGGCGGTGTCCTGACGGCACTCGGCCGCGTAGCGGTGGCCGTCGCCGCGGACCGAGGCGGCGCGGACGGTGACCGGGCCGAAGCGTCCGCCGTCCACCACGGTGTCGGGCAGCAGGGCGCCGAAGAGGTCGCCGCCGGTGATGGCGGGGATGCCGGTCGGCTCGGCTGGGTAGGTGGGGGCCTTGCGGCCGACGTGGGTCAGCGGGCCGGTCTCCCGGACCGAGGGCGGCCGGACGACCGGCCCGGTCCCTTCGACCGGACCGGCGACGGGGGCGGCCACGGCCGGACCGTCGGCGCCCCACGGCTCGCGGACCGCCGACGGCCCCGGGCCGATCGGACGCGGCAGGAACCCCTCCGGGACCACCGGCCCGGAGACCACGGGCCGCGCCGCCTCGGCCGGCGCTCCGACGGGAGCCGCGAGCGGGGCCGGCCCCGGGCCCCAGCCGTGCTCGTACACGGAGGCCGCGAGGTCGATCGGGTCGCCCTTGCGGGTCGGCGCGTGCTCCGGCCCGGGCTCCGGGTGGTGAGTGTCGTACGCGTTCATCCGGCGGCCCGGCCTCAGAGCTTGTCGAGCGAGACGGAGGTGAACCCGGTCACGTGGTCGTCGACCTGGAGGCTCATGCCCTGGCCGGCCTCGGTCGCCCCG
Source organism: Kitasatospora sp. NPDC057500 (assembly GCF_042802195.1). Taxonomy (NCBI): domain Bacteria; kingdom Bacillati; phylum Actinomycetota; class Actinomycetes; order Kitasatosporales; family Streptomycetaceae; genus Kitasatospora; species Kitasatospora sp. NPDC057500. Next base: position 43,702 of record NZ_JBHVER010000038.1, read on the forward strand.
CTCACCGAGCGGACGATCGAGCGGGTCAGGCTGGCCGCGAACTCCCGCAGCGCGACCGCCGGGTTCGCCGCGCCCTCGTCCTGCATGAAGGCCTTGAACGTCGCGACCCGCGCGATCACGCTCCGGTCGGCCTGGCCGATGCCGAAGGCGATGATGTGCGGCCGGAACGCGGCGGCCAGCAGGTCCTGGTAGGGCCGGTCCCAGTCGGAGTCGGTCGGCACGCCGTCGGAGAGGAAGAACACCACCGGGCGGTAGACGTCGTGGCCGTCCGCCTTCAGCGACTGCACATCCCGCTCGATCGCCCGGCGGAGCAGTTCGAAGGCGTTGCCGAAGGAGGTGAGGCCGGAGGCCTCCAGGGCGGGCAGTTCGTCGAGGTCGCTCAGGTCGACCAGCGGCTGGAGCTCATGCGCGTCGGTGGAGAAGCCGATCAGCCCGAACCGGGTCTTGTCGGCGATGGTCGGGTTGGTGCTGATCTCCTGGTGGAGGTCGAACAGGGCCTTGTTGAGGGTGTCGATGTCGGCGCTCATCGAGCCCGACTCGTCGCACACGGCGTAGAACGGGAGGATCTGCACTGCACTTCTCCTTCGATTGGCAGGGCGTTGGCGATCAGCTGGTGTAGAAGTAGATCTCCACCGAGGCGTGCCGGGGGTTGTCCGCGAGCGAGATGAAGTCCCGGGTGGTGGTGCCCCGGAACATCTCCGGACGGGCCTGCGCGAGCAGGCCGTTGACGGTGTGGGCGTAGGCCTGGCCGACGCCGGGGTCGCGGTTGCTGCCGAAGGTGAGCACGACGGCGGCCTGCCGGCCGGCGTACCGCTCGGTGGCCGCGCGGATCTGGGCGACCAGGCCGCCCGTGTCCGAGGAGTCCCCGCCGACATCGACGGTGACCGGGTCGTGCTCGACGCCGCGCGGACCGGTCGGGGTGGGCGTCGTGCCGGGCGCGGCAGCGGTGGTGGCGGTGGCACTCGCGTCCGGGGTGGCGGTGGGCGCGGCCGTGGCCCGTTCGGCGGCCATCGGGTCGCCCTGGTCACCCATCGCGACCAGGGCCAGCACCAGCAGCATGTCGGCGAACAGCCAGCCGGCCAGGTGCACGCCGCGGGCCCGCGGCCGCGCCGTCCGGAACCGGCCCCTCATCGGCCCTGCCCGTGCACCGGCACCTCGTCCAGCTCCAGCAGCGTCCGGTCGTCGACGTCGGCGGCACCGCCGGCCGCGGCCGCGTCGGTGACCCGGGACCGGGCGGCGCCCCCGTCGGGCCCGGGCCCGGACTCCGTCTTCACCATGACGATGCCGCCCCCGTCGCGCCGCCCGCCCGGCGCGGACGCGTCCAGGCGCGCCGCCGCCGCGGTGGCCGCCGAGGCCGCCGCCGCGACCCGGTCGGCCAGCAGCGCGACCTCCCGGGCCAGCCCGTCCAGCCGCTCCAGCACCTGCCCGTTGACGTCGGCCACGGTCTCCGCGCCGGTGGTGAACCCGCGCTGGGCGACCGCGAGGTCGCGCACCGCCTCCTCCACCCGCTCGCCCGCGCCGGCGAGTTCGGCGCCCACCCGGTCGGTGGCCTGCCGGACCAGCTCGGCCGCGTCGGCGACCTGCTTCCCGCCCCGGTGGACGAGGCCGTCGGTGGCCGCCGCGCCGTCCCGGACCGTCTCGGCGAGCCGGTCGCCGCTGTCGCGCACCGCCCGGCCGACCCCGTCGACGGCCCGGCCGATCCCGTCGACCGCCTTCTCGACGCCGCCCACGGCCTGCCGCAGCGGGTCGACCGCCTCACCCGCCTCGGCGAGGCGCCGCTCGGCCCCGGCGACCGAGCGCTCGACGGCCAGCGCTGCCTCGCCCAGCTCCCGCTGGGTGTCGGCGGCCTGGCGGCCGAGCCGCTCCAGGGTCTCGGCCGCGCCGGTCAGCTCGGCCACGAAACGCTGCGGGGTCGCACGGCGGCGCTCGTTCAGCACCACCTGGGCGCGGGTGAGCACCGGCGCCAGCTCGGCCAGCAGGTCCTCCGCCTCGCCCTCGGCCGCCGCCTCCCGGCGCTCGGCCCCGGCCCGGCGCACGCCGTGCGCGACCGAGAGCGCCAGCAGCAGCGCGATGAACAGGGTGGCGGACAGGGCGACGTCGCCGAAGGTGGCCCAGCCCGGCAGCCGGCCCTCGAAGCCGGTCTGCCAGAGCTGGAGGAAGGGACGCGCGGCCTGCCGGGCGTCCGCGCCGATCAGCGCCCGGTAGGCGCTGGTGGCCTGCATCAGCCCGGCCCAGGTGACCAGCAGCGGGACGAACACCAGGGCGCCCAGGGCGACTTCGGTCCAGGCCCAGAACCTCGGCTCGGGGGCCGGCCGCACCGCGGCCCGCACGCTCTCCGGCCGGACGAAGCTGTGCACCAGGTCGAGTTCGGCCCACCGATCCAGATCTCCGACGCCCGAGAGCGCCAATCCCAGCTCCCTGAGCTCCTCCTGACGGTGCGCCAGTCCGGGCCGGTCGGCCAGCGCCCGCAGTTCGCCCCCGATCGCGTGCCGGTCCAGCAGTCGGCCTGAGGTCATGAGGGCTCCTTCGTACGCGCCGCCGCGGAGCCGGGGAGAACCGTGCGGCCTCCCCCGTGGCCGGAAGCCGACCACGCCGCTCCGCGCGGCAGCGTAGCGCAGAACCGGCCACCGGGAACGGCTAGTTCACAACGTCGCCGGCCGAACCGCCGGCGAACCGTCCGCTCCGGAGGCCGCGCCCGGGGTGCTCAGGCGTACTGCGCGACCAGCCGTTTGACCAGAGCCGGCAGGGCGGTGGAGATCGGCTCGCGGACGACCTCCTCGGCGGCCTCGTCGAACGGCGTCGGCTCACCGTTCACGATGATCAGCCGGGAGCCGGTCTTCACCGCGTTGTACGGCAGCGCGGCCACCGGGAAGACCTGGAGGCTGGTGCCGACGGCGATGAACAGCTCGCAGGCCTTGCTGATCGCGTCCGCCTGCTGCAGCACGTCCGGGTCCAGGTTCTCGCCGAACATCACCGTGCGCGGCCGCAGGATCCCGCCGCAGCCCCGGCACTCCGGGTCCGGCTCGCCCGCCGCCACCCTCTCCAGGGCCCCCTCCATCGGCCCCACCGCCCGGCACTCCACGCACTGCACCTCCCGCGCGGTGCCGTGGAGTTCGAGCACCTTGCGGGGCGTCTGCCCGGCCCGCTGGTGCAGCCCGTCGACGTTCTGGGTGAGCACCCGCACCGGAAGCCCGGAGCGCTCCAGCCCCACCAGCGCCCGGTGCCCGGCGTTCGGCTCGGCGGTGAGCGCCCCCGTCCCGGCCCGCATCCGCCACGCCCGGCACCGGACCTCGGGGTCGGACAGGTACGGGCCGAGGGTGACCAGCCGCTGCGCGTCGGGGTCGCGCTGCCAGAGCCCGTTCGGGCCGCGGTAGTCGGGGATGCCGGAGTCGGTGGAGATCCCGGCGCCGGTGAGGACGGCGATCAGCGGGCGCTTCGCGTTCATGCCCGGGACGGTACGGCCCCCGCACCCCGCCCGCCACCGATAAATCGGCCGCCCACGACCCGCCACCCCGGGGAACGCCGAAGGGCCCGGAGGCGAGAAGCCTCCGGGCCCTTCGATGCAGTAGCGGGGACAGGATTTGAACCTGCGACCTCTGGGTTATGAGCCCAGCGAGCTACCGAGCTGCTCCACCCCGCGTCGGTGAACACGACTTTACGCGAACTCTGCCGAGAAACCTAATCGGTTTCCCGGCCCCGGGAACGCCGCAGGGC
>NZ_JBHVER010000039.1:0-46935 GCF_042802195.1 Kitasatospora sp. NPDC057500
GGGGGGCCCCCCCGCCGACCCCGCCGCCGCCGGGCCCCCGCCCGCGTCCGCGCGCGCTCAGAAGAAGACCGACCGCCGCTGCACCAGCAGCTGGTAGAGCGTGTGCTGGATGGTCTCGCGCACCTCGTCGGCCAGGTCGAAGACCAGCACCGGATCGTCGGCCGCCTCCGCCGGGTGCCGGTCGGTGGCGATCGGCTCGCCGAACTCGATGATCCACTTGGTCGGCAGCGGCACCGCGCCGAGCGGCCCCAGCCACGGGAAGGTCGGCGTGATCGGCACGTACGGCAGGCCCAGCAGCCGGGCCAGCGTCCGGAAGTTCCCGATCATCGGATAGGTCTCCTCCGCCCCGACGATCGAGCACGGGACGATCGGCACCCCTGCCCGCAGTGCCGAGGAGACGAAACCGCCCCGGCCGAACCGCTGCAGCTTGTACCGCTCGGCGAACGGCTTGCCGATCCCCTTGAAGCCCTCCGGCCAGACGCCGACCAGCTCGCCGCGCTCCAGCAGCGCCTGGGCGTCCTCGTTGCAGGCCAGGGTGTGCCCGGCCTTGCGGGCCAGCTCGTTGACCCCGGGCAGCACGAACACCAGGTCGGCGGCGAGCATCCGCAGGTGCCGCCGGTGCGGGTGGTGGTCGTGTATCACCACCTGGGTCATCAGGGCGTCCAGCGGGATCGTCCCGGAGTGGTTGGCGACGATCAGCGCGCCGCCCTCGGCCGGGATGTTCCCGATCCCGCGCACCTCCACCCGGAAGTACTTCTCCGCCAGCGGCCGCAGCAGCCCGAGCAGCACCTCCTCGGTGAGCTCCCGGTCGAAGCCGAACTCGTCGACCTCGTAGTCGCCGGTGATCCGGCGGCGCAGGAAGGCCAGCCCTTCGGCGGCCCGGTCCTCCCAGCCCTTGCCGAACGCCCGGGTCGCGGCGGCACCGAGCCGCCCGGCCAGCGCGCCGCCGACGGCGTCGGCGACCCGGTCGGCCAGGCCGGGAGCGTCGGCGGGCGGCTCGTTCCAGCTGGGCGCGGACTCGATCGGGATGACCTTCGCCTCGCCCGGCGCGTTCTCGGCGGCGGCACTCATGCGGGTTCAGCTCCTGGGTCGGTGCGGGCGGGCGGCGGTGGCATCGGACCCGGCCAGCAGCGCGGCCAGTCCGTCGGTGACGGCGGTCAGCCGCCGCGGGGGCAGCAGGCCGGGCGACTGCGCGGCGGCGAAGTCCGCGAAGGCCTCCGGCGTGGTGAACGCCGGACGGTGGCCGAACTCCTCGCGCAGCCGCGCGGTGTCCACCACCCGGCCGTGGGTCAGCAGTCGCAGCTGCTCGGGCGAGACGTCGACCAGCCGGGTCTGCCGGGCCAGCCCGGCCATCCAGCTGACGGCGGGCAGCAGCAGCGGCAGGGTCGGCCGGCCCAGCCGGCGGGCGCACTGGGAGAGCAGCAGCACGCCCTCCCCCGCGACGTTGAAGGTGCCGGTGTTCACGGTGCCCGGCGCGGCGGGGAAGGAGGAGCGGCAGAGCACCTCGATCACGTCGTCCTCGTGCGCGAACTGCAGCCGGGGGTCGTACCCGAGGACGGTCGGCAGCACCGGCAGCGCGAAGTAGTCGCTGAGCGGGGTGTCGGCGCCGGGACCGACGATGTTGGCGAACCGCAGCACGGTGACCGCGACGTCCGGGCGGCGCCGGGCGAAGCCACGGACGTAGCCCTCCACCTCGACGGCGTCCTTGGCGAAGCCGCCGACCGGCAGGACCTTCGGCTGGGTGCGCTCGGTGAACACCGCCGGGTCGCGCGGCGCGGAGCCGTAGACGCCGGTGGTCGACTTCACCACCAGCCGCCGCACCCCCGGCGCCTTCTGGCAGGCGCCGAGCAGCTGCATCGTGCCGATCACGTTGGACTCCTTCACCGCGGAGCGGTGGGTGGAGCCGAGACCGGTCGCGCTGACCGCGAGGTGGACGACCGTGTCGACGCCGTGCTCGGCGATCACCCGCGCCACGGCGGGGCGGCGCAGGTCGAGCTGGTGGAAGCGGTACGGCGCGGCGGGCCCGTCCGGCTCCGCGAGCGCGCGCAGCGCCGGGCGCGGCGGCTGCACGTCCACGCCGACCACCAGGTCCACCCCCGGCCGGCGGCGAAGCTCGGCGGCGAAGCGGGCGCCGAGGTGGCGGGCCACGCCGGTGACGAGCACGACCGTTCCCACAGCGCTGCACCCCATTCCTCGGCCCGGGCGACCTGCGTGCACCGTACCGCGCCGCCGCGGCGGGCCGGGAAACGACACCGCCCGCCCCGGACCGTGAGGCCGGGGCGGGCGGTGCGAAGCGCTGGGCGCGCGAGGCGCGGCCGGGGACGCTTACTTCTTGTTGCGACGCTGAACGCGCGTGCGCTTGAGAAGCTTGCGGTGCTTCTTCTTGGCCATACGCTTGCGACGCTTCTTGATGACAGAGCCCACGGAACAACCCTCGCTCACTGAGACTCTCGCCCGTGAGAGACGGAGTCCATACGACTGACGGAGGGCCTAGCCTACCTGCCACTCGCCCAGGGCCGTAATCGCGCTCCCCGAGGCGGGCGAACTCAAGGCGAATCCGGGGCGAACGGATACGGGGTCCACCGTGGCGGACCCCGTACCCGACCGGCCCGCCTACGCGCTTTCGAGCCGCACGTAGGACTCCTTGAGGTACTCGTGCACTGCCTGCTGGGGCACCCGGAACGAGCGGCCGACCCGGATGGCGGGCAGCTCACCGCTGTGCACCAACCGGTAGACCGTCATCTTGGAGACCCGCATGACCGCGGCCACCTCGGCCACGGTCAGGAAGACGACGTCCTGCAAGGGGCGTTCGCCGGAACTCATGACCATCACCCGACCCTTACCCGTGTGCAAGGCACCGGCTTCCCCTCCGGTGACTCCACCGGCACACGTGTATCCCCAGAGTAGTTATGGGTGGTACCAGTGGGAAGAGGGAGAACCGCAGTCCTCGTACGGTGAGGCATAAGCCCGTTGCAGTACGTAGCCGATCGGCGGTCTGCACTAGGCGGCGTGCGCACGGAACGCGACCGGGCACCAGGTCTTCACAAGCGGGGGTGCCGGTTCCGCGGCGCGGGTCAGGGCATCAGGCCGTGGTGCGGCAGGACGGCGCGGCGGGTGGCCAGGATCGCCTGGTCGAGGCGGTCGGCCGGATCGTATCCCGCGTCGAAGTCGCGCCAGACCGGACGGGCGCCGTCCGTCATCCGCAGCGGGGCCGGGCGGCGGGTGCGCCGGTAGACCTCGGCGCGCCAGGACTCCGGGGTCTCGGTGGCCGGGTCGACCGGGCGGCCGGCCGCGGTGGCGACCAGGTGGGTCCAGGTCCGCGGGACGACGTCGACGACGGCGTAGCCGCCCCCGCCGAGCGCGATCCAGCGGCCGTCGGCGTGCTCGTGGGCGAGCGCGTGCAGCTCCTGGGCGATGGCCCGCTGGGCGTCCACGGTGACGGCGAGGTGGGCGAGCGGGTCCTCCAGGTGGGTGTCGGCGCCGTGCTGGGTGACCATGACCTGGGGGCGGAAGGCGGCGAGCAGCTCGGGCACCAGGGCGTGGAAGGCGCGCAGCCAGCCGGTGTCGCCGGTGCCGGCCGGCAGCGGGAGGTTGACGGCGGAGCCCACGGCGCCGGGGCCGCCGGTCTCGGTGGCCCAGCCGGTCTGCGGGAAGAGGGTGGCGGGGTGCTCGTGCAGGGAGACGGTGAGCACCCGGGGGTCGTCCCAGAAGGCCTGCTGGACGCCGTCGCCGTGGTGGACGTCGACGTCGACGTAGGCGACCCGCTCGGCGCCGAGTTCGAGCAGCCGGGCGATGGCGAGGGCCGGGTCGTTGTAGACGCAGAAGCCGGAGGCGCGGTCGGGCATGGCGTGGTGCAGGCCGCCGGCGAAGTTGACGGCGTGCGGGGTCTCGCCGCGCCAGACGGCCTCGGCGGCGGCGACGGACTGGCCGGCGATCAGCGCGGAGGCGGAGTGGACGGCGGGGAAGGACCAGTTGTCGTCGGTGCCGAGGCCGTGCCTGGGGTCCTGCCGCTCGGGGTGGGCGGCGGCGTACTTGACCGCCTCGACGTACTCCGCGGTGTGCACCAGCCGGAGGGTGGACTCGCCTGCGGGCGGCGCCGAGCGGACGGTGACGCCGGGTCCTGCGGCGAGGCCGAGGTCCTCCACCAGGCGCATGGTGAGCGCCAGCCGGGTCGGGTCCATCGGGTGGCCTGGGCCGAAGTCGTAGGCGGTGACCGCCTCGTCCCAGAAGAGGTGCAGGCCGCAGGAGGTGTCACGCTCGGCGTCGGGCATGGCCTCCACCGTAGTGGGTGGGGGCGGCGGGGCCCGGCAACGGGTCCTTGAACGCTGGTTGTACGGGCGTCAGCCCCGGGAGGCTCCGGTGGCCGGTCCGGGGGCCAGGGCTTCGGGAGCCGGGGCGCCGGGAGCCCGAGCGCCGGGAGCCAAGGTGCCGGGGGCCTCGGCGGGGCGACGGCCGGCGAGCCGGCAGCCCAGGCAGTCCGGGTGGCCGCGCCGGCCGGCCGGGTCCGGGGCGCGCCAGTGCCGCAGGCCGGGCGGGCGGGGGCCGGTGGCCTTGCCCCGGCCGGCCAGGTGGAGCACCCAGGCGGCGACCGCCCCGAGGGCGGTCAGCGCCGCGCCGGCCCACAGCCCGGGCGCGGAGCCGGCGATGAAGGCCGCGCCCGTGGCGGCCGAGCCGAGGGTGGCCACCGCCGTACCGGTCCAGCCGGCCACCGTGTGGCCCATGTCGTGATCACCGTGTGCGCCCATGTCTCCTCGTTTGGTGTGATGGACGGGCTCGCACGGACTCCCCCGCCCGCACGACGCCCGACCGACCAACGTTTTATCTCGCAAGATAAGTAACTTAGATGCTAAGGAGATCTCCTGTGGAGGGCAAGCCCCGCCCGGACGCGACGGCCGCACAGGCGCTCTACGCGATGGACCGGATGATCTCGCTCGCGCAGTTCGGCCAGCAGGACATCGCGGCGCGGCTCGGCCTGAACGTCACCGACCTCACCTGCCTCGGCTTCCTGATCGAGGCGGCCACCGCAGGAGAGCCCCTGTCCGCCGGAGACCTCGCCGAACGCGCCCAGCTGACCACCGGCGCCGTGACCGGTGTGCTCAACCGGCTGGAGAAGGCCGGGTACGCCCGGCGCCAGGCCGACCCGGGCGACCGCCGCCGGGTGCGGGTGGTGCTGGAGGCCGACGCGCAGACCCGGATCCTGGAGGTCTACGGCCCCTTCTACGAACGGATCGGCCGCCTCTTCGCCGACTACACCCCGGACGAGATCGCCGTCCTCGCCGACTGGTTCACCCGCGCCCGGGGGATCATGCGCGAGTCGCTGGACGAGGTCCGGGGGACCACGGACCGGGGCGCCTCCGGCTGACGCCCTCGGCTCACGCGGGGGCGGGCGCCGCCGGGGCCGGGGCCGGGGCGAAGCGGTCGGCGAGCGGCAGGACGGCCAGCACCAGCAGCATCGGGGCGAGCAGTGCCCAGCGGTAGGAGCCGGCCCCCGCCAGCGCCCCCACCAGCGGTGAACCGACCAGGAAGCCCGCGTAGTTGAACAGGTTGAGCCGGGCCACGGCGGCGTCCGGGTCCGTCGGGAGGAGCCGGCCGCCCGCTGCGAAGACCTGCGGGACGATCGCACAGATCCCGAGGCCGAGCACGGTGAACCCGGCGATGCCGGTCCCGGCGTCCGGTGCGGCGGCGGCCACCGCGAAGCCGAGCGCGGCCAGCGCGGCACCGGTCCGCACCACCGGGACGGCACCCCAGCGCCGTACCGCGCGGTCGCCGAACGCCCGGCCGAACAGCGTCGCCACCAGGTAGCCGACGTACGAGAGCTTGGCGACGTCCTCGGGGCTGTGCAGCGCGTCGGTCAGGTACTTGACGCTGTAGTTGGAGACCGAGGCGTCGGCGATGCAGGCGAAGGCCATCGCCAGGCAGAGCGGCAGCAGCGGGCGCCACGGGACCGTCCGGGCGGCGGCCTCGGCGGCCGCCCGGACGGCATCGCCAAGTTCGGCGGGTCCGGCGAGGAGCGCGCCGACGGGCAGCGCGAGCGGGGCGATCACCGCGGCCGCCGCCCCGAACAGCACCGGCAGGCCGAGGTCGTAGTGCGCGCCGAGGCCGGCGACGGCCGCGCCGAGGATGCCGCCGAGGCTGAACGCCGCGTGGAAGCCGAGCATCACGGAGCGGCCGTAGCGGCGCTGGAGGCCGACCCCGAGCATGTTCATACTGGCGTCCAGCGCGCCGACCAGCAGTCCGAAGGCGCCCAGGGCGAGCGCCAACTGCCAGAGCGCGTCCCCGAGGCCGACGGCGGCCAGGGTGGCGCAGACCGCCGGCTGGACCACCCGCAGCACGGCCCGCGCGCCGGTCCGGCGGGCCAGCCGCTCGGCGGCGATCGAGCCCACCCCGGCCAGTACCGGTACCGCGGCCAGGAAGAGCGGCAGCAGCGCGTCGTCCAGCCCGTACCGGTCCTGGATCTCCGGGACGCAGGCGACCAGCAGGGCGAAGGCGACCCCTTGGAGCAGGAAGCTCACGGCCAGTGCGGCCCGTCCCGCCCGGAGCCGCGGCGTGATCGCGGGCCCCTCGCTCCGGTCGGCGCTCTCGGGACCCTCGGTACGCACGAGCACCTCGCTACTGGCCGGTACGGCGGTCGGTGGCGAGAGCGTAGGCGCAGACGGCCGTTCCCGGGAGGGGGTGCGCACGCGGAACAGCGGCGTCCTCGGCCGGGCCGCCCCGGCCGCCGGGACCGGGGGGCGCGGCATCGGCCGGTGCCCCGCCCCCGGGGTGTCCGCGCTGCTCAGCCGAGCAGGGCGGGGACCTCGGCCAGGTCGGCGATCAGGCCGGTGGCACCGGCGGCGGTCAACTTCGCCGGGTCGGTCAGCGCGGTGTAGCCGTAGACGTCCATGCCGGCCGCACGGGCGGCCAGCACCCCGTTGGGGCTGTCCTCCAGCACCAGGCAGACCGCCGGGTCGACGCCGAGGGTGCGGGCCGCGTGCAGGAAGAGGTCCGGGGCGGGCTTGCCCACGCCGACGTCCTGGGCGCTGAAGATCCGCTCCTCGGCGATGCGGCCGCGCAGTCCGGCGGCGTCCAGCGCGGCGCGGATCCAGCTGTGGTGGGCGGAGGAGGCCAGGCAGTACGGCATCTCGCGCCGCCGGAGCTCCTCCAGCAGCGCGCCCGCGCCCCGGACGGCGGTCAGCTCGGCCGTGAACGCGTCGAAGATCCGGCCGTGGTACGCATCGTCGAAGTCCTCCGGGAGCAGCGCGCCGTCGTACCGCTCGGCGATGACGTCGTGCACCCGGTGGGCGGCGGTGCCCATGAAGTCCCGGTAGGAGTCCTCGATCGTGGTCGGGTAGCCCAGCTCGGTCAGGTACTCGGCCAGCAGCCGGTTGGAGAGCGGCTCGCTGTCCACCAGGACACCGTCGTTGTCGAAGATCACCAGTTCATAGGTCATGCGTGCGACCCTACCGGCCCGTTCCCGCAGGTCACTTGCCGCCGGAGGCCAGCTCGCGGGAGCGGTCCCGGGCCGCCTCCAGGGCGCCCAGCAGGGCCGCCCGCACCCCGTGGTTCTCCAGCTCGCGGATGGCCGCGATGGTGGTGCCGGCCGGCGAGGTGACCGCCTCGCGCAGCTTCACCGGGTGCTCACCGGAGTCCCGCAGCATGACCGAGGCGCCGATCGCCGACTGCACGATCAGGTCGTGCGCCACCTGCCGGGGCAGGCCGAGCAGGATGCCCGCGTCGGTCATCGCCTCGACCAGGAAGTAGAAGTACGCCGGCCCGGAGCCGGAGAGCGCGGTCGCCGCGTCCTGCTGGGACTCGGGCAGCCGCAGCGCCTTGCCGACCGAGCGGAAGATCTCCTCCGCCCGCTCCAGGTGCGCCTCGGTGGCGTGCGAGCCGCCGGAGATCACGCTCATGCCCTCGTCGACCAGGACGGGCGTGTTCGGCATCACCCGGACCACCGGGGTGCCGGCCGCCAGCCGGGCCTCGAACCATGCCGTGGGGATGCCGGCCGCCGCCGAGATCACCAGCCGGTCCGGGGCGACGTGCGGCGCCAGCTCGTCCAGCAGGGTGCCCATGTCCTGCGGCTTCACCGCGAGGATCAGGGTGTCGGCCAGCTTGGCGGCCTCGGTGTTGCCCACCACGCCGACCCCGTACCGGGTGGCCAGCTCGGCGGCCCGCTCCGGGCGGCGGGCGGTCACCAGGACGTCCCCCGGGTCCTTGCCGGCCCGCAGCAGACCGGAGAGCAGGGCCTCCCCGATCTTGCCCGTGCCGAGGAAGGCGATCTTCTGTCCGTGCGCCGCGCTGCTGGTCATGGCCGCTCCTTGCCTCCGGTACCGCGTTCCTGCACCGCGGCCATCCTCGCACCGCGCGCCCGCCACCGGCGGCACCGTCCACTCTGCGGGCACGGTCGCCGGGCACGGCCGGGCACCGCCGAGGGGGCTGCGACCGGGCGCGGCGGAGCGTCGCGTCCGGGGCTCCGCCGGGCGGCCCCTAGGGCGAAACTCCGGGTTCTCCCCTATGGCCCGGGGGTTGGCGCGGGCGCACCGTGGAGTCATGGCACACGGAGAGATGTCCCGACGTGAGAACCGGCAGGTGGCCGTCGCCGCGGCGACCCTGGGACCGTGGCGGACGGCCGCGGGAGTCGGTGCGCTGGTGGGGGCGACGGACCTGGTGATCGAACTGATCGACGGGGACTGGTCGTCGAGCATGCTGGCCGGTTCGGCCGGCTGGGGCCTGTTCTTCTTCTTCCTGGTCGGCACGGTCGGCGCCCGGCTGCGCCGGGAGAGCGGCGACCGGCGGCTGCAGCGGTGGGCGAACGAGCACCCGTGGCAGGCGGCGGTCCCGGCGGCGGGCGGGCTGCTGGTGCTGAACACGCTGGCGCAGCTGTTCCTCGGGGACGCGGGCTTGTTCGAGGCCTTCTTCGCCTCGCTGTTCCCGGCCGCGATGCTGGTGACCGTCGCGGGGGTGGTCGGCTCGGTGAAGAAGGCCCGCGGCAAGGACTGACGGGGCCTCGGCGGCGGTCGGGCCGGGGACAAAACGTCCCGATCGACGCACACCGCCGGCGTGTTCACCGCTTGGTGTGGCCCCGATCGAACACCTGTCACCCTCCGTCGGCATACTGGCGCGATGCCGATCGCCGAAGATCCAGAACCGCGCCCGTCCGAGGGCGGGGAACCGGGCGGGACCGCCCCGTCCGGGCCGGACGGGAAGGACCCGTTCGCCGACCTCGTCCTGGACGAGGAGTTCGTCCAGGGCGCCTCCGTCAAGGAGCAGACGGGCCGCACCCGGATGCTCGCCGCCCAGTGGCGGCACACCCCGCCGGTCGACCCGGGCGGCCGCCGTTCGGTGAACGACGGACCGGCACCGAAGAAGCGGTTCGCCCGCAAGGCGCGGCCGGTCGACCCGTGGGGCAACCGGCGGCCGCGGCGCTCGCTGGAGTGGCGCACGCCGCTGTTCGTGCTGCTGGCCGTCGCCCTGGTGCTCGCCGCGCTGAACGTCGACGGGCTGCGGGACTGGTACTCGACGCGCTTCGGTGACGGCTCCGCCGGTACGGCCACGTCCACCCCGGTGCCGACCGTCGCGCCGGAGACGGCCCGGCCGACCGGAGCCCCGTCGGCGGCGGCGGAGCAGCGCCCCACCGTCGACCACCCGTGGGCCGGCTCCCCCGCCGAGGGGTGGCCGACCGGCATCACGGTGTTCGAGCCCAAGGAGGCTCCCGGCGCCATCGGGGTGTTCACCGCCGAGGAGGTCGCCGAGCAGGTCGAGCTGGTCAAGGAGTACCTGGCGGCGGCCAACCTGGACCCGGCGGTGGTGGCCGGCGGGCGTCCGGCGGCGGCGCTGGCGATGCTGGACGCAGAGGAGCAGAACTCGGCGGTCAAGGCGCTCGCCAAGCCGTCCGTCGAGACCGACCCCACGTACTGGTTCACCCGCTTCGACCCGGCGGAGGCGATCCCGGTCGACGGCACGGTGAAGCTCCAGGGCATGATCACGGTCGAGGGCGACGGCGAGAAGGGCGTGCTGGTGCACACCGACTTCACCTTCGTCTACGCGCTGCGGCCCGGTCCGGAGGCCGCCGCGCGCGCCGCCTCCCCCAGACCGAAGCCCACCCAGGGCGGCGGCAGCGGCGGCGCGGGCGGCACGGCCAAGCCGGTCGGCTGGACGGTGCCGGCCGCCGACGTCGCCGGGGACACCTGGACCGCCCGCACCGTGGTCCGCAAGGTGGAGACCTTCCGGTTCTACGACCCGAAGCGCTACGACGTGATCCCGAAGAAGCTGAACCTCAGCAGCAGGTCCGAGATCGGCAACAGCGCCTGCGACGTCTACGACGGCTATCTGCACCCGCAGTTCGACCAGTTCGCGGCCGTGGACGGCCCCGAGCCCTCACCGAGCGGCACCGCCAGCGACCCGTACGACCGCAGCAAGGACCTGCCGGCCGACGACGACGAGTGCGGGACGGTGACCCGCAGCTGAGGCCTCAGCGCCTGCGCTTGGCGCGGCCCGGCGTCCTGGCGCCGGGCCGTCCGCTGCGGTTGGCCTGCCGGCGCTCGTGGCGGTCGAGCTCGCGCTCGTAGCGGGCGCGCCGGACGGCCTCGCCCGGGGCCTCGCGCAGGCTGCGGACGAAGTAGGCGAGCAGGGCGCCGACCCCGCCGATGATCCAGACCACGCCGAGCGACTTCTCCTCCGCCATCCAGCCGGTCAGGTTCTCCTTGCCCTCGGCGAGCAGCTTCCAGGTGCGCAGCGCGGCGAGCAGCGAGCAGATCGCGACGGCGGCGGCCAGCAGGCCGTTGAGGAACCCGCCGTTGTCGGCGACCCGGATGCCGTCGACGGCGAAGCGCAACAGGAGGGCGGCGGCCGCGGCGGCGAGCAGGGCGCCGACGGGGACGAGGACGCGGCGCAGCCGGTAGCCGCCGTCGCGCTCGACCCAGCTGGTGCCGAACCAGCGGATCGGCTCCGGCTCGGGGGCGCCGGCGGGCTGGGCGGGGAGGCTGGGTTCCTGGGTCACGGATCCGATTATCCCCGGTCGGCGGAAACGGCGGAGGAGCCGTCCCGGTGGTCGGGACGGCTCCTCGTGGCCGCTGCCGGCCCGGCGGACGGGGTCAGCCGAGCTTGGAGACGTCCCGGACGGCGCCCTTGTCGGCGGAGGTGGCCATCGCGGCGTACGCGCGCAGGGCCTGGCTGACCTGGCGGTCGCGGTTCTTCGGCCGGTAGCCGCCGCCGGCCTCCAGCGCGCGGCGGCGCTCGTCCAGGACCTCGGCGGGGACCTCCAGGGAGATCCGCCGGCCCGGGATGTCGATGGCGATGGTGTCGCCGTCCTCGACCAGCGCGATGGTGCCGCCGGACGCGGCCTCCGGGGAGGCGTGGCCGATCGACAGGCCCGAGGTGCCGCCGGAGAAGCGGCCGTCGGTGACCAGCGCGCAGGCCTTGCCGAGGCCGCGGCCCTTGAGGAAGGAGGTCGGGTAGAGCATCTCCTGCATGCCGGGGCCGCCCTTGGGGCCCTCGTAGCGGATGACGACGACGTCGCCCTCCTTGACCCGCTTGGCGAGGATCGCCTCGACCGCGTCCTCCTGGGACTCGACGACGACGGCCGGGCCGCTGAACGTCCAGATCGACTCGTCGACGCCGGCGGTCTTCACGATGCAGCCGTCCTCGGCGAGGTTGCCGTACAGCACGGCGAGGCCGCCCTCGACGGAGTAGGCGTGCTCGACGCTGCGGATGCAGCCGTTGGCGGCGTCGGTGTCCAGCGACTCCCAGCGCTCGGACTGCGAGAAGGCCTCGGCGGAGCGGACGCAGCCGGGGGCGGCGTGCCAGAGCTCGACGGCCTCGGCGGACGGCGAGCCGCCGCGGACGTCCCAGGTCTTCAGCCACTCGGCGAGCGAGTCGGAGTGCACGGTGTGCACGTCCTCGTTGAGCAGCCCGCCCCGGTAGAGCTCGCCGAGGATGGCCGGGATGCCGCCGGCCCGGTGCACGTCCTCCATGTAGTACGAGCCGTTGGGCGCGACCTTGGAGAGGCAGGGCACCCTGCGGGAGACCGCGTCGATGGCCCGCATGTCGAAGTCCAGCTCGGCCTCCTGGGCGGCGGCGAGCAGGTGGAGGATGGTGTTGGTGGAGCCGCCCATGGCGATGTCGAGGGCCATGGCGTTCTCGAAGGCGGCACGGCTCGCGATCGAGCGCGGCAGGACGGAGTGGTCGTCCTGGCCGTAGTGGCGGTTGGCGATCTCGACGACGGTCCGGCCGGCGTTCTCGTAGAGCGCCCGGCGGGCGGTGTGGGTGGCGAGGACGGAGCCGTTGCCGGGCAGCGAGAGGCCGATCGCCTCGGTGAGGCAGTTCATCGAGTTGGCGGTGAACATGCCCGAGCAGGAGCCGCAGGTCGGGCAGGCGTTCTCCTCGATGATCGCGATGTCCTCGTCGGAGACGTTCTCGTTGACCGCCTGGGAGATCGCGTCGACCAGGTCGAGCTTGCGCACGGTGCCGTCGACCAGGGTGGCCTTGCCGGCCTCCATCGGCCCGCCGGAGACGAAGACGGTCGGGATGTCGAGGCGCAGCGCGGCCATCAGCATGCCGGGGGTGATCTTGTCGCAGTTGGAGATGCAGATCAGCGCGTCGGCGCAGTGCGCGTTGACCATGTACTCGACCGAGTCGGCGATCAGGTCGCGCGAGGGCAGCGAGTAGAGCATGCCGCCGTGGCCCATCGCGATGCCGTCGTCGACGGCGATGGTGTTGAACTCGCGCGGGATGCCGCCCGCCTGCTTGATCGCCTCGGAGACGATCCGGCCGACCGGCTGGAGGTGGGTGTGGCCGGGGACGAACTCGGTGAAGGAGTTGGCGACCGCGATGATCGGCTTGCCGAAGTCCTCGCGGGCTACGCCGGCCGCCCGGAGAAGCGCCCGGGCGCCTGCCATGTTGCGACCGTGGGTGACCGTACGGGACCTCAGCTCGGGCACTGTGCTCCACTCCTTCGGAGGCTGGCTGGCGGCCCCGGTCGTTCGGAGGGTGCGGGGCCGCTGTGTCCGTCGAGCCTACGCCCGCCGTCCGGGCGGCGGACGCCGCGTCCGCGATGCGGTCAGCGACGCGGTCGGCGACGGTGTCACCGGGGGACGACCGCGAGGGTGAGGTCCAGGAGGTACGGCACGGTGATCCGGCCGTCCGGGAACTCGGCCCGCAGCGCCTCGCGCTCGCCCTCCAGCAGCACACGGCGCCGGTCCTCGTCGAGGACGGCGACGTAGGAGCGCGAGGAGAGGTCCGTGACCAGGTGGTCGACGGTGGTCCGGCGCTCCCAGCGGAGCACCGTGCCGACGGACTCAAGACCGAGGCGGCGCCACTGTTCGGCCGCCGTCTCCAGTTCTTCGAACTGGCGGACGGCCCCGGGCACCAGCTCGCGCTCCCGGACGCAGGCGGCCCGGACCCAGGGCACCTCCTGGTCCATCACGTTCCACCAGGCCGCGAGCGCGCCGCCGGGCCGCAGGACCCGGATCGCCTCGGGGACCGAGCGCTCGGGGCGGGTCCAGTGGAACGCCTGGGCGTAGGTCACGAAGTCCGCCGAACGGTCGTGGAACGGCAGCTCGTCGCCGGTGCCCTTGACCAGGGCGAGGCCCGGACCGCTCGCCAGGAACTGCGCCGCCATGCCCGCACTCGGCTCCACCCCGACCACGTCCGCGCCCCGGGCCGCCAGCAGCCGGGTCGAGATCCCGGTGCCCGCGCCCACGTCCAGCACCCGCGCGCCCCGGAGGGGGCGTCCGGCCAGCCGCTCCAGCTCGTCGAACAGCTCCTGCGGGTACGACGGCCGCGCCCGGTCGTACTCCGCCGCCACCCCGCCGAACGACTCCGCGAGTTTCCGGAACTCCTGGACGTCCGTCATGTCTCCCCCTCGATCGGATCGGGTCAGGTTCGGGTTCGGCTCCCGGGCTCAGGCCGGGGTGGTCGCGACGGTGAGGTCCAGGACGTACGGCTCGCTCACCCAGCCGTCCGGGAACTCCGCCAGCAGGGCCTCGCGCTCGACGGCCAGCAGCGGCGCGCGCTGCTCCGGGGTGAGCGCGGCGAGGTAGGAGCGCGAGGAGAGATCGGTGATCAGGTGGTCGACGGTGACCCTGCGCTCCCAGTGGAGCACGACGTGCCCGGTCCGCAGGCCGTACGGGGCGAGGTCGGAGGCGATCTCCTTGGTGGCCCTGTAGTGGTGGTACGTCCCGGGCAGCGCGGCGGCGAGCCGCTCGCCCATCGCCCGCACCCAGGTGACGCCGCTGTCCTTCACGTTCCACCAGGCCGCGAGGGCGCCGCCGGGCCGCAGGACCCGGATCGCCTCGGGGACCGAGCGCTCGGGGCGGGTCCAGTGGAACGCCTGGGCGTAGGTGACGAAGTCCGCCGAGCCGTCGTGGAACGGCAGCTCGTCCCCCGTCCCCCGGACCAGCGCCAGGCCGGGGCCGCTCGCCAGGAACTGCGCCGCCATCCCCGCACTCGGCTCGACCGCGATCACATCGGCGCCCCGGGCCGCCAGCAGCCGGGTCGAGATCCCGGTGCCCGCGCCCACGTCCAGCACCCGCGCGCCCCGGAGGGGGCGTCCGGCCAGCCGCTCCAGCTCGTCGAACAGCTCCTGCGGGTACGACGGCCGCGCCCGGTCGTACTCCGCCGCCACCCCGCCGAACGACTCCGCGAGCCGGCGGAAGTCGCCGCCGGGCCCGGTCGCTTCCGGTTCCGCCATGTCTCCCCCTCAGGACGGCAGTTCGTGTGCCGTCAGCGTACGCGGGCGGGGGTGGCCAGGTGCAAGCGCGTGAAGGCGAGCGCCTCGGCGAGATCGGCTTCGCGTTCGGCGGGCGACGCGGCCCGGCGGGTGTTGACCTCCAGCACCACGTGGCCGTCGAAGCCGGTGCGGGCGAGGTGCTCCAGCAGTTCGGCGCAGGGCTGCTTGCCCCGGCCCGGGATGAGGTGCTCGTCCTTGCCGGAGCCGGAGCCGTCCGCCAGGTGGACGTGGGCGAGCCGGTCCCCCATCCGGTCGACCATCGCGAAGGCGTCCACCCGCGAGGTGGCGACGTGCGACAGGTCGATGGTGAAGTGCCGGTAGTCCTCGTCGGTGACGTCCCAGCCCGGCGCGTACGCCAGCATCTCGCGGTCCTTGTACCGCCACGGGTACATGTTCTCGACGGCGAACCGGACGTCGGTCTCCCCCGCCATCCGGTGCACGCCCTCGACGAACTCGCGGGCGTACTGGCGCTGCCAGCGGAACGGCGGGTGGACGACGACCGCGTTCGCGCCGAGCTTGTCGGCCGCCGCCCGGGCCCGGACCAGCTTGGTCCACGGGTCGGTGGTCCACACCCGCTGGGTGATCAGCAGGCACGGCGCGTGCACGGCGAGGATCGGCATGCCGTGGACGTCGGAGAGCCGGCGCAGCGCTTCGATGTCCTGGCTGACCGGGTCGTTCCAGACCATCACCTCGACGCCGTCGTAGCCGAGCTTGGCGGCCAGTTCGAAGGCGATCGCGGTGTTGGCCGGGTAGACCGAGGCGGTGGACAGGGCCACCTTGGTGTCCGGGATGTGCAGGGTCGGGTGCGCGGGCAGCACCAGGCGGTCGGTGGTGCGCAGCAGCGGGGGGCGGGCGGCGGCCTGGCGGGCGGCCTTGACGGACTTCACCGACTGGACGGCGGCCTTGGCGGCGCCGGCCGCCCGGGCGGTGCGGGTGCTGCGGGCGGGCTTTGCGACGGGGCTCTCCGTCCCGCCGGTCGCCTTGGGCTCGGCCTCGGTCCTGGTCGTGCTCCTGGCCGTGCCCTTGGTCCGGCCGGGGGCGTCGGCGGTGGTCCTGTCGGCGGCCGTCCTGCCGCTCGCCGCCTTGCCCGCCGCTCTGGTGGCGGCCTTCCGGGCGGCCTTCTCGGCGACGCCGCCGGCCGCCTCACGGGCGGCCTTGCCCAACTTGCGGGGGCTGGCGGCGGGGCGCGGGGCGCCCGACCGCGGCTGCCCGTCCTCGGGAGCGCGGCCCTTCCGCGTTCCGTCCTCGTCCGCTGGTTGCGCCACGGGAGACAGCGTAAGCGGACCGCGCCCGGAACGGGGAGCGGGTCGGTACCCGCCCGGCCGTCCCGGGCTCCGTTCGTCAGGGGGTGAGGGCGGGCCGGCGGCGGTCGGCGGCGCTGTCCATGGCGTCCAGACGGCGCAGGATGATGCCCTCGCGCAGCGCCCAGGGACAGACGTCCAGCTCGTCGAGGCCGAACAGGTCCATCGCGGCGTCGGCGACCAGCGCGCCCGCCAGCAGCTGCTTGGCGCGCCCCTCGGAGACGCCGGGGATCTGCGCCCGTTCGGCGACGGTCATCGCGGAGAGCCGGGGCAGCCAGGCGGCGAGGTTGCTGCGGGTGAGCCGGCGGTCCGCGTACGGGCCGGCGTCGGCCGGGGCGGCTCCGGTCATCCGGGCGAGCTGCTTGAAGGTCTTGGAGGTGGCGACGGCGTGGTCCGGGGTGCCGAGGCGGGAGATCTCGCCGACCACGGTGGCGATCTCGGCGCGGATGTGCCGTCGGAGCCCGCGCAGCTGCTCGGGGTCGGCGATGTCGCCGGGCAGCCAGCGGGCGGTCAGCCGGCCGGCGCCGAGCGGCAGCGAGCAGGCCGCGTCCGGCTGCTCGTCCAGGCCGCAGGCGATCTCCAGCGAGCCGCCGCCGATGTCGAGGTTGAGCAGCCGGCCGGAGGACCAGCCGAACCAGCGACGGACCGCCAGGAAGGTCAGCCGGGCCTCGTCCTGACCGGAGAGCACCCGCAGCTCGACGCCGGTCTCCTCGGCGACCCGGCGCAGCACCGCCTCGCCGTTGGCGGCCTCGC
Source organism: Kitasatospora sp. NPDC057500 (assembly GCF_042802195.1). Lineage (NCBI taxonomy): Bacteria > Bacillati > Actinomycetota > Actinomycetes > Kitasatosporales > Streptomycetaceae > Kitasatospora > Kitasatospora sp. NPDC057500. Next base: position 16,762 of record NZ_JBHVER010000039.1, read on the forward strand.
GCACGGCGGAGGTCGCGAAGGGCAGTATGTCGACCACGCCCTTGTCCTCGGCGACCCGCAGCGAGGAGGCGATCATGCCGATCAGCTTGTCGACGCCGGCCTCACTGATCGCACCCTGCTCGTCGAGGAGTTCGGCGAGCCGCAGCTCGGCCTTGTGGGAGTAGGCGGGCAGGGGGGCGGCGCCCGGATGGGCGTCCACCACGAGGAAGTGGACCGTGTTGGAACCTACGTCGAGCACACCGAGTCGCATAACTCTCCACGCTACGCGATCCGGGGCCGGAGGAGACCGGCCGTGCCGGGTGTTCCTGCTGGTCCGGGCACTGATCGCGGCTCCGGAGGGCGTCCCGGGGGCCGGTCGGCGAGGTCGTTCGAACACTATTCGGACGGTGTTGTTCCGGCGTTCACCCGGACGGTGGAGGGCCGGCGCGGCGAGGACCGCTCAGAGCAGGCCGTCCCAGAGCTGCTCGACGATCACCGCCCACCAGTTCTCCGGGTCGGCGAAGACCTCCGGGTCCAGTGCGGCGAGCCCGAACTGGAGTGCGGCGACGGCCGCCCCGGCGTCCTGCGGACCGAGCCCGCGCAGACCCGGCAGCCAGCCGGCGAACAGCTCCAGCGAGCTCACGAAGGCGGTGACCGTGGCGTTGCAGTGGCGGGCCGTCGCGTAGTCGGGGTCGACGGCGCGGACGGCGCCGCAGGCGGTGTCCAGGGTGATCAGCGCCCAGCCGTCGGTGCCGAGCACCGACTGCGGGGCGAGCGCCCGGCGCTCCCGCCCGGCCACCCTGGTGCCGCGGCCCGCCGCCGCCAGGTGGTCGGCCACCGGCGGGAGCACGGTCGCGGGGCGGCCGGCGGCGTCCTGGGGCGCACCGCCGAGGACCGGGTCCGGGCGCGGGTCGTACAGGGCGAAGTAGCCCTCGACGGCCGTCGGTACGCCCACCGTCAGCAGCACCCGGGCGTCCCCGGCCGGCAGGTCGGCGCGGGCGACGTCCGCCGGGGAGAACCGGCGGACGCCCTCCGGCCCGAAACGCGCCGTCAGCCGCTCCGCGAGCGCGCGCTCCGCCCCGGGCGGCGGCTGCTGGACGCCACGCGGGAACGGGACCCGGTTGCGGACCGGCCCGTCGCCCTCCTCCCGCGGCAGCGCGCGGACGGCCGCCGCCCGGTGGTCGAAGCGCGGGCCGTACGGCAGGTCGAAGTCCAGTCGCGCGTCGGGGAGTTCGGCGGCCAGCGCGTACGCCCAGTAGCCGCCCGGCAGGGCGCTCGGCCGCAGGTCGGTGCGGACGGCGAGCACCTCCTCGGGCCGGACGCCCTGCTCGCGCAGCCACCACCAGCCGCGCAGCGCGGGGTGCGGCAGACCCGGTGCCGAACGCAGGGCCAGGACCCGCTCCCGGCCGTCCGGGTCACGGTAGGTCAGCTCGGCGCGGGCACCGCGGCCGGTGGCGGGCGGCCGGGTGGGGTCGTAGCCGCCGGCTCCGACGAAGTCCCGGTACAGCCGGACCACTTCGGGCACCGGGACCGACGGCCAGACGGTGAACCGGCCGTCCACCCGGTCCACCACGGCGCAGGCCGCCCCGACCTCCTCGGGCGCCCGCCGCTCGCCGGTCCGCGGGTCCACGTGGACCGGCGGCGGCTCGGCCCAGACCACCCAGCCCAGCTCGAACTCGTGCGAGCGGACCCGCCGGGCCCGCGCCGTCGGCAGGTCGCCGTTGATCCACCGGTGTGCCGCCTCGATCGCCGCCGCCCTCGTCACCGCCACCGCGGCCACCTCCGTCCGTTCACGGCCACTCTCCCCCGTGCGGGTGTCACCGGGCTCACGAGGTGGGGGCGAGCAGGTCGAGGGGGCGGCCTTCGGGGGTGAGGGCGATGGCCCAGAGGCCGTGGTCGGCGGGGTGGAGGGGGGCGGGGGCCCGGCGGCCCGCCTGGTGGTCGAGGTAGGTCACCGCGTCCTGGTGGTACACCGCGTTCCAGGCGTGCGGGCGGCCGAAGCCGTCCAGGGTGAGCAGCACGGCCTGGGCGCCGTGGCCGGCCCGGCGCAGTTCGCCCGCCAGTCGGGCGAAGGCCTGGTCGCCGTCGCCGAGGTCGCGGAAAGGCGCGCCGAGTTCGCGCTCGGCGCGGTCGCGGCCGCCGCGCTCGCCCGCGTCGCCCTCGGTGGGGACGCGCGGGGCGGCGCAGGTCGGGCGGCCGGTGAAGGTGTCGACGGCGGAGAGGGCGATCTCCAGGCTGTTGTTGGCCCGCCCCGGTTCGCGGTACCCGCCGTCGTTGACCACCTCGGTCCAGCCGCCGGCCGCCGGGTCGGGGTGACGGACGGGCAGGCCGTCCGCGGCCCGGGGCGCCCGGCGTTCGATCTCGCGCTGGTGCTCCGGGTCGACCGGGCCGAGCCCGCCGGGCAGACCGGTCGGGCGGCTGTCGGCGATGGTCCGCAGCCGGACGACGGGCGCGCCCGGGACGCCGTCCGCGCGCAGCGCGCGCATGGCCAGGTGCAGGGCGGTCGCGTGCGCGGTGGCCACCGGCACCACGCCCCAGGCGAGCCCGGGCTGACCGTCGGCGGGCGGGGCGTCCGTCCGGCGGCGGTGCTGGGGGTGGCCGGCCGGGTGGTCGTCGGACCGCCCGGGCCCGGGGGCGGGGCCGGTTCCGCCGCCGGGAGCGGGAGCGGGCGGGGGCGCGCCGGGCCCGACCGTCGGCGGAACCGGCGGAGGCGGAGGCACGGGCACGGGTACCGGCACCGGGGCGCCGACCGGGACGACGACCGGGTGCGCGGCCCCGGCGGCCGCGCGAGGGGCCGGAGCGGGGGTGGGCGCGGGGGCGTTCGGCGAGGGGCCGACCGGGGTGCCCGCGCCGATCCCGCTGCCGAACGGGGCCGGGCCGTGCGCGCCGGACCCGCCCGGTGTCGCCCCCACGGCCAGCGGCCCCGGGCCGACCGCCCCGCCGCCACCCGCGCCCGGCGGCGCGGCGTAGGGGCCGGGGTGGGCGGCGGCGTGGGGCGCGGCCGTCCAGCCGCTCACGGCCGGAGCCGACGCGAGGCCGGGAGCCGGCGACGGGGACGGGGCCGGGGACGGCGCGGGGAGGTCGTAGGCGGTGACGGGCTGGGGCGCGGGCGGCGCGAGCACCGAGTCGGTACGGACGGTCAACGGCGCGGCGACGTAGCCGCCCCCGCCGCCGGCTGCGGGACCCGGCGAGGGCACGGGCGCGTGGCCGGACGCAGGCGCGGCGGCCGGCGGCAGCAGGTAGTCGCCGTCGGCCGCACGGGCGTGCCCGGCCGAACCGGCCGAACCGCTCGAAGCGCCGCTGCCTCCCCCGCCCCCGCTCCCGTCGGCGTGGTGGACGGGCGTCGGCCCGGGCCCGGCCTGGGCCCGGTCACCGCCGCCACCGCCCACCGGCCCCTCCGGTCCCGGACGGGGCCCGTGCCCGCTCGGGCCGGGACCGGGCACCGCGTCCTCGGCCTCCGGCTCGCCCCCGGAGACGCCGAACACCCCCGAGGCCCCCGCCCCGAGCACCCCGTCCACCCCGGCCGCCACCGCCGTCACCGGTCCGCCCTCGCCGGGCGCACCGGGCCCGGCCCCGTGCCCGTGCCCGTGCCGCCCGCCCGTCTCCCCCGGCCCGTCCGGCGCTCCCGCCGACGGACCCGCCAGCGGCACCCCCGTGATCTCCCGGCCGTCCTCCCCGGTCAGCACCGGCTGACCGTCCTTGCCCAGCACCGGTCGCCCGTGCTCGTCCAGCTTCACGGCCAGGTTCTCCACCCCGACCACCGGCCGCCCGTCCGCACCCGCCACGACGACCAGCCCGTCGGCGTCCGCCACCGGCGTGCCGTCGGCGCGCACGATGACCGGTTCGCCGTTCGCGTCCAGGACCGGCCGCCCGGCCTCGTCGAGCTTCACCGCGAGCCCGGGCACGCCCACCACCGGCTTGCCGTCCTGCCCCAGCACCACGGCCAGCCCCGTCCCGCCGGGTCCGCCGAGCACCCCGGGCTCGCCGAGGGCGGCGGGCAGTCCGGCGGCCACCGGGTCGAAGGCCCCGCCGACGCCGCCCGGGTAGCCGGCCACCCGCACGCCGCCGGCGCCGGGCGGCGCCAGCCGCAGCAGCGCGATCACGGCCGGCTCCCGCAGCGCGGCGCCCAGGCCGTCCTTCATCGCCCGGCCGAGTTCGTCCAGCAGGCCGCCGATCTTCAGCCCGGCGGCCTCCACGGCGGCGGCCGCCACCGCCCGCGCGGCCTGTTCGGCGGCCGCGTCGACGGTCCGCCGCACCGTGTCGAAGGGCCCGCCCGCGCCCGGTGCCGTCTGTGCCGTCTGTGCCGTCGAAGCCTTGGCCGCGGCGGCCTGCTCCTCGGCCTTCTTCAGTTCGGCGGCCAGTTCATTGAGCGCGGCGACGATGTCGGCCTTGCAGGAGTCGACGGCCCGGGCGGCCGCGTCAAAGGCCCCGGCGACCAGTCCGGCCGCCGCGTGCGCGTCGTCCAGGTGCCCCTTGCCGCCGCCCTGGAACGCCTGCCAGTACGCGGCGAAGGCCTCGACGGCGCGGCCGGAGTTGTCCCCGGTGACACGCCGCGCGGCGTCGCCGCCGCGCTTGGCGAGCCGGTCGGCCTCGGTGCCGAACTCGCGCCAGAGCCCGGCCGCCCTGCGCAGCCCCTCCTCGTCGGCCAGCGGCCACCGGTGGCCGGTCCTGGCCAGGACCGGGACGAGTTCCTCGGGCAGTTTCCGGGACACGTGCCTCCCCCTTCGACGGACGGGCCCCGCACGACCGGGCGGCGCTCCGCCCCGGGGGAGACGCGCGCCGGGCCCCGAACGGTGCGCGCGTCCACCGCCGGCCTCAGGCCGAGCGGTCCTCGGCGGTGCCGCGCGCGCCCGGCGCGCCCCCGGCGAAGCCGCTCGCCGCCGAGGTGTCGGCGTCGGCGGTCCGCCGGGCCATGCCGTGCAGGCCCGCGCCGACCGTCCCGAGCCGCCCGGCCAGTCCGCGCAGGCCGCCCACCAGCCCGCCCTGCGCCTCCCGGTAGACGGCGGCGAACCCGCTGCCCGGCCGGTCCGCGCCCCACGGGCTGCCGAGCGCGGCGAGGCCCTCTTCCAGCGCGGTGGCGGCCTTCCCGAAGTCCGCCGAGATCTTCTCGAACTCCCGCCCCTCACCGTGCAGTTCCCACGGCTTGATGACGAACTCGCTGCCGCCGTCGGCCATCCCCGTACCTCCCCGTATGGTGGACCGGCCGCCATCCTAGGCCCGCCCGGGCCCCCGTCCGACGCCCGCCGACGGCCCCTTCACCCGGCCTTCACCGCGGCCCCGCACCCGCCCCCCGACCGGCCGGAACACCCCTCCGCCCGGCCGCCGCGCGGTGAACTCGTCGTAAAGCCCGTGGCCACGGACGGTTCGCCACCGCGCGAAGGCTCTACCCTTGCCGAGTGGCAGCAGCAGACACGTCCCAGCACAGCAGCGGCACCTCCAAGGGGAAGAAGGCCAAGCCGAAGGCCGGCGGCCCGACCGCCGTCGACCTCGCGATGCCGGTCCTCCGCTCCGAACTCCGCCCCGAGGTCCCGCTCGACTTCCCGCGTGCCTGGGTGGAGTTCGCCGACCCGGACGACGAGGAGCAGGTCTTCCGCTGCGACCTGACCTGGCTGACCTCCCGCTGGTCGTGCATCTTCGGCCAGGGCTGCCAGGGCATCCGCGAGGGCCGGGGCGAGTCCGACGGCTGCTGCACGCTGGGCGCGCACTACTCGGACGAGGACGACGAGAAGCGCGTCACCGGCCACGCCGCCCGGCTGACCCCGGAGATCTGGGAGAACCACGCGCACGGCACCGACGCCAAGGGCCGGATCAAGGCCGACGGCGGCATCACCATGTTCGACGAGGACGGCGACCGCCAGACCCGGCGGGTCAACGGCGCCTGCATCTTCGTGAACAGCCCCGGTTTCGCCGGCGGCGCGGGCTGCGCCCTGCACGCGCTCGCGCTCAAGGAGGGCCGCGAGCCGCTGGAGACCAAGCCGGACGTCTGCTGGCAGCTGCCGGTGCGCCGCACCTACGACTGGATCGACCGCCCGGACGACACCCGCTACCTCCAGGTCACCATCGGCGAGTACGACCGCCGCGGCTGGGGCCCGGGCGGCCACGACCTGCACTGGTGGTGCACCGGCAGCCCGGACGCCCACCAGGGCGCCGACCCGGTGTACGTCAGCTACCGCCCGGAGCTCACCGAGCTGATGGGCCGGGCCGCGTACCGGGTGCTGGCCGGGCTGTGCGAGGAGCGGATCGCCACCAAGGGCGACCGGAAGGTGGCCCCGCACCCGGCCGACCCGGCGAAGAAGCCGAAGGCGCCCAAGAGCAAGTAGCTCCGAGGGGGCGGGCCCGCCCGCCCCCTCACCCCGCTCGGCTCACTTGTCGATGTCGCCGACGACGAAGAACATCGAGCCCAGGATCGCCACCATGTCCGCCACCAGCGTCCCGGGCAGCAGCTCGGTGAGCGCCTGGATGTTGTTGAACGACGCCGAGCGCAGCTTGAGCCGCCACGGCGTCTTGTCGCCGCGCGACACCAGGTAGTAGCCGTTGACGCCGAGCGGGTTCTCGGTCCAGGCGTAGGTGCTGCCCTCGGGGGCCTTGAGCACCTTGGGCAGCCGCAGGTTGACCGGCCCGGGCGCGAGCTCGGCCAGCTTGTCCAGGCAGGCGTCGGCGAGGTCCAGCGCGTTGACCGTCTGCTCCAGCAGGCACTCGAAGCGGGCCAGGCAGTCGCCCTCCTCACGGGTGACCACGGTCAGCACCCGCCGCAGTTCCTCGCTGCCGTAGGCGAGGTAGGGCTCGTCGCGGCGCAGGTCGAGGTCCAGGCCGCTGGCCCGGGCGATCGGGCCGCTGACGCCGTACGCCTCGGCCTGCGCCCTGGTGAGGACGCCGACGCCGGCGGTGCGGGCGCGGAAGATCTCGTTGCCCAGCACCAACTCCTCGAAGACCGGCAGCTGGGAGCGGACGACGCCGACCGCGGTGCGGACCCGGCCGAGCCAGCCGGCCGGGAGGTCCTCCTTGAGGCCGCCGACCCGGTTGAACATGTAGTGCATCCGGCCGCCGGAGGCCTCCTCCAGCACGTGCTGGAGGTCCTCGCGGCCGGAGAAGGCGTGGAAGATCGGGGTGATCCCGCCCAGCTCCAGCGGGTAGGAGCCGAGGAACATCAGGTGGTTGAGGACGCGGTTCAGCTCGGCGAGCAGGGTGCGGAGCCACACCGCGCGCTCGGGCACCTCCATGCCGAGCATCCGCTCGACGCCGAGCACCACGCCCAGCTCGTTGGAGAAGGCCGAGAGCCAGTCGTGCCGGTTGGCCAGCATGATGATCTGCCGGTAGTCCCGGGCCTCGAACAGCTTCTCGGCACCCCGGTGCATGTAGCCGATCACCGGCTCGGCGGTGACGATGCGCTCGCCGTCCAGCACCAGCCGCAGGCGCAGCACGCCGTGGGTGGCCGGGTGCTGCGGACCGATGTTGAGCACCATGTCGGTGGCGCCCGCCTCGCCCGTGAAGTTCTCGGCTCCCGCCCCGATGCCGACCGTGGTCTCCCTCATGGGATGAGAGTCTGCCATCCCGGCAGCGCCTCCAGGCTCGGCGGTACCGGCATGCGGACGGTCTGCGCGAGCCAGCCGAACGCGCCGAGACCGGCCGGGTCGGTGAGCTCCGCCCCCTCGCCGGCGCCGCCGAGGGCCCGCAGGTAGGCGGCCGGGTCGGTGGACGCGAGGGCGAGCGCGGGCCGGGCGCCGCTGACGCCGAGCGCCCGCAGCGCCTCGCGCTGCGTCGTCCACAGGCTGTGGAGGCCGGGGACGGCGACGGCGTCCAGCGCCACGTGCGCGGTGACGTCGCAGGAGCCGTCGGGCACCGGGGCCACCTCGCGGCCGTCCCGGAAGCCGGTGCGGGTGGGGAACGGCGGGCGGCGGGCGGCGGTGTGCCCGTAGTCGGCGGCGACGGCGAGGCCGCGGTCCAGGCCGGCCACCGCGTGCGCCCAGGCGGCGTCCCGGGGGGTGCCGAACTCGGCGAAGTCGCCGGGGTGTTCGGCCGGCCACCAGCGGGCGGCCCAGGCCGCGTCGGCGGCGTCGACCGGGGCGCCGAGCCGCTCCTCGCCGGTCCCGGTGTCCACCTCCAGGTAGCGCAGCCGCCCGTCCTCGCCGACCTCACCGGTGTCCAGCGGCACGTTGTCCAGCCACTCGTTGGCGAACAGCAGCCCGGTGACGCCGCGCGGCACCTCGTCCGTCCACACCACCCCGGCCCGGCGCTCCTCCGTCCACAGGCCTGTGGACGGAGCGGCGGGCGGCAGCGGCGGCCGCTCGGCGAGCTCCACCGCGTACACCCGCAGCCGCCCGCCCACCGCCTCCGGCAGCTCCGCCAGCACCCCGGCCACCAGTTCGCCCCGCCCGGCCCCGACGTCCACGAACGCCAGCTCCTCCGGACGGCCGAGCGCCGCGTCCACCTCCAGGAGCAGCCGGGCGACCGCCCGGGCGAACAGCGGCGAGGCGTGCACCGAGGTGCGGAAGTGCCCGGCGGGGCCCTCCGGCCTGCGGTAGAAGCCTCCGTCGGGTCCGTAGAGGGCGCGCTCCGTGGCGGGCGCCCACCGCATCCAGGTCATGGGGCGGGACGCTACACACCCGGTCCGTACCCGCCCAATCCGTACGGCATCGGTACGTCACGCTCTCCGACCTAGGGAGTAGGACGGATCGCCCTCCCGGCGGACCTTGGGGCACGGCGCACCTGCCTACGCTTGACCCGTGCATCGACTCAACGCGTGGCTCCGCCGACACCCCATGGTGGTCGACTCCGCCTGGGCCGCGCTGGTGCTCGTCCTCGGCATCCTGCCGGAGGAGGGCAGCGGCAACACCGGCTGGCGCGCGGTGGTCGGCTTCGTCGTCGCCGTCCTGCTGCCGCTGCTGATGGTGTTCCGGCGGCGGTTCCCCGACCTGACGGTGGCCGCCGCGATCCTGGTCGGCCTCGCCCAGGTGGCCCTCGACGTCAACCCGGCGCTCTCCAGCATCGCCTATCTGGTGTTCGCCTACACGGGCGCCGCGTTCGGCGGGCGGTGGACGTCCCGGGCGGCGCTGGCCGGCGGACTGCTGGCCGGGCCGCTGGTGTTCTGGCGGATCGATCCGGAGAAGGCCACCCGGATGCCCGACGGCGACATCAGCTACGTCGAGTACTCCATCCCCGAGGCGCTGTTCTTCGGGGGCATGATGACCACCCCGTTCATCCTCTGCTGGGCGTGGGGGCGGCTCACCCGGGTCCGCCGGGCCTACCTGGTGGAGCTGGAGGACCGCGCGGCCCGGCTGGAGCGCGAGCGCGACGCCCAGGCCAAGGTGGCCGTCGCCGCCGAGCGGGCCCGGATCGCCCGCGAACTGCACGACGTGGTCGCGCACAACGTCTCGGTGATGATCGTCCAGGCGGACGGTGCCGCGTACGTGCTGGACAACTCGCCCCAGCAGGCCAAGGAGGCGCTGGGCACCATCGCCTCCACCGGCCGGCAGGCGCTGGTCGAGATGCGCCGGCTGCTCGGCGTGCTGCGCACCGCCGACACCAAGGGCGAGGAGTACGTGCCGCAGCCGGGCGTCGAGGAGCTGCCGGATCTGCTGGACCAGGTCCGCACGGCCGGCCTCCAGGTGGACTTCGCGACCTCGGGCGACCCGCGCGAGCTGCCGCGCGGCGTCGAGCTGACGGTCTACCGGATCGTCCAGGAGGCGCTGACCAACGTCCGCAAGCACGGCGGCCCCGATGTGCACGCCCGGGTCGCGGTCGACTTCGGCGAGCGCGAGCTGGCCGTGCTGGTCGAGGACGACGGCCGCGGCAGCACCGACGAGGAGCTGGCCGCCGGCGGCACCGACGGCCAGGGCCACGGCCTGATCGGCATGCGCGAGCGGGTCGGCATGGTCAGCGGCAGCCTCGACGTCGGGCCGCGGCCCGGCGGCGGCTTCCGGATCCGCGCCGTGCTGCCGCTCAAGGCGGCCCACTGACCCGGCCGACGACGCCGCCCACCGACCCCCGCCGTTCCCCCGAGGAGCTAGGAGCCACCCTTGACCATCCGCGTGATGCTGGTCGACGACCAGGAGCTGCTGCGTACCGGATTCCGGATGATCCTGCAGTCGCAGGGCGACATCGAGATCGCCGCCGAGGCCGGGGACGGTGCCCAGGCCCTGGAGAAGCTCCGGCACACCGCGGTGGACGTGATCCTGATGGACGTCCGGATGCCGCGGCTGGACGGCGTGCAGGCCACCCGGCGGATCTGCCTGGCCGAGGACGGCGCCCCGCTGCCGGACGCCCCGCACGTGCTCATCCTCACCACCTTCGACCTCGACGAGTACGCCTTCGCCGCGCTCAAGGCCGGCGCCAGCGGCTTCCTGCTCAAGGACGTGCCGCCGACCGAGCTGGTGGCCGCGATCCGCGCCGTGCACGGCGGGGACGCGGTGGTCGCGCCGACCACCACCCGCCGCATGATCGACCGGTTCGCCGAGGTGCTGCCCACCCCGCAGAGCGGCCCCGGCCGCGCGGACACCCTCGGCCCGCTCACCGAGCGCGAGCGCGAGGTGTTCCTGCTGGTCGCGCAGGGCCTGTCGAACGGGGAGATCGCGGCCCGGCTGGTGCTCTCCGAGGCCACCGTGAAGACCCACGTCGGACGGATCCTCGCCAAGCTCAGCCTGCGCGACCGGGTCCAGGCGGTGGTCCTGGCCTACGAGGCGGGCCTGATCCGCGCCGGCGCCACCGACTGAGCCCGTCCGGGGCCGCCCGGGGCGCGTTCCCGCCCCCGTAGAATGGGCCGGTACGTCCGGTACCCCCGAGTGGACCGGAACGGGACCCCTGGACGAAGGCGGGTGCGTGAGTCTGTCCGACTACGGCGATCTGGCCCCACTCGACGACCCGGCCGACCCCGGCAACCGCCCCGCGCGGCTCGCCGTCGGCGTGGTCGGCACCGGCCGGGTCGGCCCGGCCCTCGGCGCCGCCCTCCAGCTGGCCGGCCACAAGGTGGTCGCCGCCTCCGGGGTCTCCGCCGCCTCCCGGCGCCGCGCCGAGACGCTGCTGCCGGGCGTGCGGGTCGTCACCCCGCCGCAGGTGCTGGCCGCCGCCGACCTGGTGCTGCTCACCGTCCCCGACGACGCGCTGGCCGACCTGGTCGCCGGCCTCGCCGCGACCGGTGCCGTCCGCCCCGGCCAGCTGCTGGTGCACACCTCCGGCGCGCACGGCGTGGCCGTGCTGGAGCCGGCCACCCGGGCCGGCGCGCTGCCGCTCGCACTGCACCCCGCGATGACCTTCACCGGCACCTCCGTCGACCTGGCCCGGCTGGCCGGCTGCCCGTTCGGGGTGACCGCCCCCGACGAGCTGCGCCCGGTCGCCGAGGCGCTGGTGGTGGAGATGGGCGGCGAGCCCGAGTGGGTGCCCGAGGACGTCCGCCCGCGCTACCACACCGCCCTCGCGCACGGCGCCAACCACCTGGTCACGCTGGTCGCGCAGGCGATGGAGCTGCTGCGCTCGGCGGGCGTCGCCGAGCCCGGCCGGATGCTCGGCCCGCTGCTCGGCGCCGCGCTCGACAACTCGCTGCGCTCCGGCGACGCGGCCCTCACCGGCCCGGTCGCCCGGGGCGACGCCGGCACCGTGCGGCGCCACCTGGCGCAGCTCAGTACGGTGTCCCCGGACATCCCGGCCGCCTACCGGGCGATGGCCCGCGCCACCGCCCAGCGGGCCCTGGCCCACGGGACGATCGACGAGACGTCGGCGGCGGCGCTGCTGGACGTACTGAACGAGGAGAAGCAGTAATGGCACGCGGCAAGCAGCCGGGCAAGGCCCAGCGCGCCCCGAAGGTCCACCGGGCCGTCGTCACGCACACCGTCGACGACTTCGAGTCGGCGTTCTGGCCGGACGAGCAGCCGGTGGACAACGCGGTCGTGATGACGATGGGCGCCCTGCACGAGGGCCACGCCGCGCTGATCCGCGCCGCCCGCAAGCAGGTCGGCCGGGACGGCCGGGTCGCCGTCTCGGTCTTCGTCAACCCGCTGCAGTTCGGCGCCGGCGAGGACCTGGAGCGCTACCCGCGCGCCCTGGACGAGGACGTGCGGCTGGCCGAGGCCAACGGCGCCGACGTGGTCTTCGCACCGTCCGTCGACGAGGTCTACCCGAACGGCGAGCCCCAGGTGCGGCTGGCCGCGGGCCCGATGGGCGAGCGCTACGAGGGCGCCACCCGGCCCGGGCACTTCGACGGGGTGCTGACCGTGGTCGCCAAGCTGCTGCACATCACCGACCCGGACTTCGCCTTCTTCGGCGAGAAGGACGCCCAGCAGCTGGCGGTCGTCCGCCGGATGGTGGCCGACCTCGACTTCGACGTCGAGGTGGTCGGCGTGCCGACCGTCCGCGAGGAGGACGGCCTGGCGCTCTCCTCCCGCAACCGCTACCTCTCCGCGGAGGAGCGCACCCGCGCCCTCGCCCTGTCCGAGGCGCTGTTCGCCGGCCGGGACGCGGCCGCGCAGGGCCCGAAGGCCGTGCGCGAGGCCGCCTCGGCCGCGCTGGCCGCCGCCGAGGGCGTGGACCTCGACTACCTCGCCCTGATCGATCCGCACGACTTCACCGAGGCGCCGGACGACTTCCAGGGCGAGGCGGTGCTGGCCGTCGCCGCGAAGGTGGGCGCGACCCGCCTGATCGACAACGTCCGCATCATCGTCCGGTAGTACCGCCCGGTACCTCCGAAAAGCAGTCCCCCTAGGCATGCACTCACAGGAGGCGTGACCCGCAATGCTCCGCACCATGCTCAAGTCCAAGATCCACCGGGCCACCGTGACCCAGGCCGACCTGCACTACGTCGGCTCCGTCACGGTGGACGAGGACCTGCTCGACGCCGCCGACCTGCTCCCCGGCGAGCTGGTCCACATCGTCGACATCAACAACGGCGCCCGGCTGGAGACGTACACCATCCCCGGCCCGCGCGGCACCGGCGTCATCGGCATCAACGGCGCCGCCGCCCGCCTGGTCCACCCCGGCGACCTCGTCATCCTGATCGCCTACGGGCAGATGGACACCGCCGAGGCCAAGGGCTACGTCCCCAAGGTCGTCTTCGTCGACGAGCACAACCGGATCACCGGCACGGGCGGGGACCCGGCCGAGGCCGGGGAGGGCAGCGGACTGCTGCGCGGGGACGCGGCGTACCGTGGCGGCAGCGGCGCCGTCGACGCCGCCGCGCGCTAAGGAGCCACCACGTCATGTCCGCCGTCACGCACCGCCTCACCGCCCCCGCGCCGGGCTGGACCACCGACACCGACGTCGTCGTGGTCGGCTCCGGCGTGGCCGGGCTCACCGTCGCCCTGAACGTCCGCAAGGCCGGCCTGCGGGCCATGGTGGTCACCAAGGCGATGCTGGACGACGGCTCGACCCGCTGGGCCCAGGGCGGCATCGCGGCCGCCCTGGGCGAGGGCGACACCCCCGAGCAGCACCTGGCCGACACCCTGGTGGCCGGCGTCGGGCTCTGCGACGAGGACGCCGTCCGCGCGCTGGTCACCGAGGGCCCGGACGCGGTCCGCCGACTGATCGCGGTCGGCGCCGCCTTCGACCGCGGCGAGGACGGCGCGGTCCTGCTCACCCGGGAGGGCGGCCACCACCGCAACCGGATCGCGCACGCCGGCGGGGACGCCACCGGCGCCGAGATATCCCGGGCCCTGGTCGAGGCCGTCCGGCAGGACCCCGAGGTGGAGCTCATCGAGCACGCCCTGGTCCTCGACCTGCTCACCGACGCCGACGGGCACGCCGCCGGGCTGACCCTGCACGTCATGGGCGAGGGCCGGCGGGACGGCGTCGGCGCCGTCCGCGCCCGCGCGGTGGTGCTCGCCACCGGCGGCATGGGCCAGGTCTTCTCGGCCACCACCAACCCGGCGGTCTCCACCGGCGACGGCGTGGCACTCGCGCTGCGGGCCGGCGCCGAGGTCACCGACCTGGAGTTCGTCCAGTTCCACCCCACCGTGCTCTTCCTCGGCCCGGAGGCGCACGGCCAGCAGCCGCTGATCTCCGAGGCCGTCCGCGGCGAGGGCGCCCACCTGGTCGACGCGGACGGCGTCCGGTTCATGACCGGGCAGCACGAGCTGGCCGAACTGGCCCCGCGCGACATCGTCGCCAAGGCGATCACCCGCCGGATGGAGCTGCGGGGCACCGACCACATGTACCTGGACGGGCGGCACTTCGGCGCCGAGATGTGGGAGCGGCGGTTCCCGACCATCCTGGCGTCCTGCCGCGCCCACGGCATCGACCCGGTCACCGAGCCGGTCCCGATCGCCCCGGCCGCGCACTACGCCTCCGGCGGAGTGCGCACCGACGACCACGGCCGCACCTCCGTCCCCGGCCTGTACGCCTGCGGCGAGGTCGCCTGCACCGGGGTGCACGGCGCCAACCGGCTGGCCTCCAACTCGCTGCTGGAGGGCCTGGTCTTCGCCGAGCGGATCGCCGCCGACCTGGCCGGCCGGCACGCGGCCGGCGACCTGCCCGCACGCACCGTCGACGCGCGCGCCGCCCGCGACGCCCGCCCGGTGCCGCTGCCCGCGCCCGAGGCGCGGGCCGAGATCCAGCGGCTGATGTCGCGCGGGGCGGGCGTCCTGCGCTCGGCCGCGTCGATGGCCGACACCGCGCGCGGACTGGCGCTGCTCGCCGAGCACGCCCGCACCGACGCCGCCGAGCAGAAGCCGGCCGACCCCCGGGTGGAGACCTGGGAGGCCGCCAACCTGCTGCTGGTCGCCGACGCGCTGGTCACCGCCGCCGGACAGCGCGAGGAGACCCGCGGCTGCCACTGGCGCGAGGACTTCCCGGAGCGCGACGACGCGCACTGGCGCCGCCACCTGATCACCACCCTCACCGCCTCCGGCGGCCCCGTCAGCACCCCCGAGGAGCAGTAACACCATGACCGACGCGACCGACGTGACCCACCTGCACGAGCACGAGCACGAGGAGCTCCCGCTGGCCGGCGGCTGCGGCGACGGCTGCGCCTGCGGGGACGGCGAGGGCTACGAGACCGGCCTGGACCCGCAGCTCGCCGAGCTGCTGGAGGAGGCCGGCCTCGACCCGGTCGAGGTCGAGGACATCGCCACCCTGGCGCTGGCCGAGGACCTGGCCGGCGGCGAGGACGTCACCTCGGTGGCGACCGTTCCGGCCGACGCCGTCGCCACCGCCGACTTCACCGCCCGCCAGGCCGGCGTGGTGGCCGGCCTGCGGATCGCCGAGGCGGTCGTCTCGCTGGTCTGCGAGGAGGAGTTCGAGGTCGAGCGGCACGTCCAGGACGGCGACCGGGTCGAGGCCGGCCAGGTGCTGCTCTCGGTCCGCTCGCGCACCCGGGACCTGCTGACCGCCGAGCGCAGCGCGCTCAACCTGCTCTGCCACCTGTCCGGCATCGCCACCGCCACCCGCGCCTGGGCGGACGCCCTGGAGGGCACCGGCGCGGTGGTCCGCGACACCCGCAAGACCACCCCGGGCCTGCGCGCGCTGGAGAAGTTCGCGGTCCGCTGCGGCGGCGGCGCCAACCACCGGATGGCGCTGTCCGACGCGGCCCTGGTCAAGGACAACCACGTGGTCGCGGCCGGCGGCGTCGCCGAGGCGTTCCGGGCCGTCCGGGCCGCCTACCCGGAGCTGCCGGTCGAGGTCGAGGTCGACACCCTGGAGCAGATCGCGCCGGTCCTGGAGGCCGGGGCCGACCTGATCCTGCTGGACAACTTCACCGTCCCGCAGCTGGCCGAGGCGGTCGCCCTGGTGGCCGGCCGGGCCAGGCTGGAGGCCTCCGGCGGACTCACCCTGGCCACCGCGCGCGAGGTCGCCCAGACTGGTGTCGACTACCTGGCGGTGGGCGCGCTGACCCACTCCTCGCCGATCCTGGACATCGGCCTGGACCTGCGCGCCTGACCGTCCGTTCGTCCGCTCCGCCGGTTCGTCCGCTCCGCCCGTTCCGTCCGTCCGCTGGTCCTCGACGAAGAAAGCACCCCATGCTGCTCACCATCGACGTCGGCAACACCCAGACCACCCTCGGCCTGTTCGGCGGTGAGGAGGTCGTCGAGACCTGGCGGATCTCCACGGACCCGCGCCGCACGGCGGACGAACTGGCGGTGCTGCTGCACGGCCTGATGGACTCGCAGGGCTCGCGCACCGCGATCGCCGACGCGAAGGTCGAGGGCCTGGCGATCTGCTCCTCCGTCCCCTCCGTGCTCCACGAGTTCCGCGAGGTGACGCGCCGCTACTACGGCGACGTCCCCGCGGTGATCGTGGAGCCGGGGGTGAAGACGGGGGTGCACGTCCTGATGGACAACCCCAAGGAGGTCGGCGCCGACCGCATCGTCAACGCGCTGGCCGCCAACCACCTCTACGGCGGCCCGTGCATCGTGGTCGACTTCGGCACCGCCACCACCTTCGACGCGGTCAACGCCCGCGGCGACTACGTCGGCGGCGCGATCGCCCCGGGCATCGAGATCTCGGTCGAGGCGCTCGGCAACCGCGGCGCCCTGCTGCGCAAGATCGAGCTGACCCGCCCGCGCAACGTGATCGGCAAGAACACCGTCGAGGGCATGCAGTCCGGCATCCTCTACGGCTTCGCCGGACAGGTCGACGGCCTGGTCGACCGGATGGCCCGCGAGCTGTCCAAGGACCCGGACGACGTCCAGGTGATCGCCACCGGCGGCCTGGCCCCGCTCGTCCTCGGCGAGGCCGGCTCGATCGACGTCCACGAGCCCTGGCTGACCCTGATCGGCCTGCGCCTGGTCTACGAGCGCAACCGCCCGAGCTGAGCCCGCGAAGTGTGACGAGAATCACACCTTCGCGAACGAGGACATTCACCCACGGTTCCCCCACCGCGACCGTGCGCGATCACCCCCGGCGCCCCCGCCGTGCTACCGTCCGAGGACGGGGCCCCGCCACCCGCCGCTCCCCACCTAGGAGCGGCAGGACCGAGGGGGGAGACACATGCACGGAACCATCACGGCCGTCGATGACGCCCTGGCCTGCCTGCGCACGTCGGCGTCCCGGATCGACAGCCTGAGCGGCCGCCAGGAAGAGGTGCTGAACCTCCTGGCGCTGGACCTCTCCAACCAGGAGGTCGCCGACCGCCTCGGCATCACCGAACGCACCGTCAAGGCCCACGTGGCCGCCCTGATGGAGCGCCTCGGGGTCGACTCGCGGCTGCGCCTGGCCATGGTCGCGCTCTACCGCCGCATGGCCGACTGTCCTTGCGGACAATGGTCTTGATGCGAAGGAAGGCCTAAATTCGGGAGCACTCGGGGGTCCGGGTCCGCATCCGCGACCCCCGGCGCGCCATTCGGGGGGAAGTACCGAAGCTTCTCTCCTTCGTGCCCCCGTCCGATCCATGGGCGGGCCATCCGAAGGGTCCAACGTGAACGTCAAGCGCATCGCGGCCGTGGCCGCGATCCTCGCCACCGGCCTCGGCACCGCCGTCGCCACCGCCCCGGCCGCCTCGGCCGCCACGGGTAGCTGCTCCTCCTTCAACGCCTGCCTTTTCTACAACTCGTCCGGCTACGGCCTGGGCGCCCAGTTCACGCACAGCGACAACGTCTACGACTACGCCGGCTCCTATTTCAGCTCGGGCCCGTACGGCAGCAGCGGCGCCGGCACCGCGGTCAAGAACCGCGCCGCCTCCGTGGCGAACGGTGACCCGGCCTACCAGATCACCATCTGGCAGCGCAGCGGCACCAACCCGTTCGGCAACCACGAGTCGGTCAGCCCGTTCGCGTTCAAGGACCTGACCCTTCTCAAGAACGACAACGCCGCCGGCACCTGGCAGTACGTCGGCTGACGTCGCACCTCATCGCACGGTGCGGGCCCGGCCGGTCCGGGCCCGCACCGGCACCACACGCACCCAGCCATGGAGACCGCCGAACAGATGGCCACCACCGCTTCCACCCGGGCCCGATCCGGGCTGCTCACCGGGGGCGCACTGCTGCTCCTGACCACCGCCTGCAGTTCCTCCGGCACACCGGCCGCCACGTCCACGGACCAGGGGCTCAAGGTGCCGCCACCGTCGGTCTCGGCCGTCCCGACCCTCGCCAAGGCCGACGACAAGGCGCTGCCGATCGAGGCCTATCTGCTGACCCCCGAGCAGCAGCAGCAGCTGATCAGGGCCCGGGACGCGCTGACGGCCCGGTGCATGACCCGATTCGGCTTCACCTACGCCCCGGAACCGGCTCCCACCGATCCCGGAACACGGCAGAAGAACCTGACCCAGTGGCGGTACTTCGTCACGGACACGACGGAGACCGCGCAGTACGGCTACACCGCCAAGGACTTCCGGCACGGCCAGAAGCCCTCACGGGCACCGGAGCCTCCGGCCTACCTCCTCGCGCTCACCGGAAGCGCGGACGGGGCGGTCGCGGTGGCGCCGGGCCAGACCCCGAAGGGCGGCCAGGACATCAACGGCCAGCGGATCCCGCCCGGCGGCTGCATCGGCGAGGCATTGGGCAAGCTGGGCGCCAGCACCGCCAACGGCAACGGCGGGGACGCCCAACTCGCCTCCGACATCAAGAACTCCGGCTGGAACCAGTCGCTGGCCGACTCCCGGCTGCTCGCCGCCTTCACCGCCTGGTCCGGCTGCATGAAGGCCAAGGGCTACGACTACCCGACCCCGATCGCGGCCGCCGACGACCCGCAGTGGCAGACCATCGGCGCCTCCTCCGAGAAGGCCCGGCAGACCGCCACCGCCGACGCGACCTGCAAGGCCGAACACAACGTGGTGGGCATCTGGTACACGGTCGAGTCCGCCTACGAGACCACGCTGATCGAACAGAACGCCGAGGCGATGCGCGCCATCAGGCAGGACATCGACAACCGGATGAAGCTCGCCGCCCAGGCCCTCGCCTCCTGACCCGTGGCCGACCACGGGACACCGGCGCCGCCATGTCGATCACCCCTGTCGAGAACTCGCCGACAACCATGACGGATGGTCAGGCAGTCTTGCTGGTTGGACGTCGAGCAGAACGCCCGGGCGCCGAAGGAGGCCGCCGACGCCGAGAAGCGGGTGGCGCAGGAGGCGAGCAGGGCCGCGGCCGGGCGAATCGGGAGATCCGCCCGACAGTCGTGACGCAGCATCAGGCAGTCTTTATGGTCGGACAGTTGGAAGAATTTCCGGAACGAGGGTGGGTCGTGGCCGAGTTCGAGGGGTCGGACGTCACGCCGGAGGCGGCGGCGGACGACGAGGTGGGCGGCGAGGTGGGCGGCGAGCGGGGGGTCCGGCGGCGCCGGCGGGCGCTGGTGCTGGTCATGGCGGCGGCGGTGGCACTGGCCGGGGGCGGGGTCGCGGCGTCGACGATGATCAAGTCGCCCGCGCAGGCGGCGGCGGACAGCGAACCGCCGGCGCCGGACGTGCTGACGGCGGCAGTGGAGAAGCGGGTGCTGACCGACTCCGTGGTGATCCGCGGCCAGGTGAGCGCCGGGCAGTCGGTGGACGTGGCGCCGGCCGGGGGCGGCGGTGCGACGGGGGCGAAGCCGGTGGTGACCAAGCTGCCGCTCAAGGTCGGCGACCAGGTGCAGGCCGGGCAGTCGGTGCTGGAGGTGGCGGGCCGACCGGTGTTCGCGCTGCACGGCGACCTGCCGGTGTACCGGGACCTCAAGCCGGGCGCCACCGGGCAGGACGTCAAGCAGCTCCAGCAGGCCCTGAAGGAGCTGGGGTTCGGCTCGGACGGCGACGCCGAGGGCACCTACGGGACGGGCACCAAGGAGGCCGTGAAGAAGTTCTACGCCGCGCGCGGCTACGACCCGATGCCCGCCACGCCCGACGGGGACGCCCAGGTGACCGCCGCCCAGGACGCGGTCACCGGCGGCGAGCGCGCGCTGGCGGACGCCAAGGACGCGCTGAAGCAGGCGAAGAAGCAGTACGACGACGCAGTGGCGGCCGCCCGGCAGCAGGAGCTGGCCCAGCAACAGGCCCAGCAGCAACAGACGCAGCAGCAACAGGCCCAGCAGAGCGCCGCACCGACCGCCGCCCCCGCCGGCGGCCCCGCCTCCACCGCGCCGGCCCCCGCAGCGACGGCCGGCACCGGCCGGTCCGGCACCACCGGCGGCACGGGCCCGGCGGCGGCCCCGGCCGGGGAGAGCCCGGTGGACGCCGCCCGCACCGCCGCCGAGACCGCCCAGAAGCAGGTGACCCGGGCCACCGAGGACCTCGCCAAGCTGCGGAAGAAGGTGACGGACGCCAAGACCTCCAGCGGCCCGATGGTCCCGGCCGCCGAGCTGCTGTTCCTCTCCGGCTTCCCGGCCCGGGTCGACGCGGTGGCCGGCCGGATCGGCGGCGAGGTCTCCGGCAAGGTGCTGACCGTCTCGGCCGGGGCGCTGGTGGTCAAGGGCGGTCTGAGCATCTCCGACAAGGGCCTGGTGCACCCCGGGCAGACGGTGGAGATCCTCTCCGAGGTGACCGGCGTCAAGGCCGCCGGCAAGGTCGGCGCGGTGGCCGACACCCCGGGCGACGGCCAGCCGGCCGGAGCCGCGCCGGGTGCCGGCCAGGGCGGCGGCCAGAACCAGGCCCCCGCCCAGGGCGCCGCCGCGAACGGCTACCCGATGGTGGTCCAGCCGGACGCCCCGCTGGACCCGCGGCTGGCCGGCCAGGACGTCCGGCTGACCGTGCAGGCCGCCTCCTCGGCCGGCCCGGTGCTGGTCGTCCCGCTGTCGGCGGTCTCCGCGACGGCGGACGGCAGGACGGTGGTGACGGTGTACGAGAACGGGCAGCGCCGCCGGGTGGAGGTCACCCCGGGAACGGTCGGCGGCGGCAGCGCCGAGGTCCGGCCGCTGGGCGAGGGCACGCTCAAGGAGGGCGACCAGGTGATCGTCGGCGTCAAGGACGCCACCGGGGCGGGCGCCAAGTGAGCGAAGCGCCCGACACCACCGGCGCGACCGGCCCGGCCACCCCCGTCATCGAGTTCCGCCAGGTCGGCCTGACCTACCCGGGCCCGCCGCCGGTGGCCGCCCTCAAGCCGTGCGACCTGGCGGTCGCCCCCGGCGAGTACGTGACCGTGATCGGGCCGTCCGGCTCCGGGAAGTCCACCTTCCTGAACATCGCCGGCCTGCTGGACGCCCCCACCACCGGCCACTACCTGCTGGACGGGATCGACACCGGCACGCTCCCGGACGCCGACCGCACCGCGCTGCGCGGGCGCCGGATCGGCTTCGTCTTCCAGTCCTTCCACCTCCTCCCGCACCGCTCGGCGGCCGAGAACGTCGCCCTGGCGATGCTCTACACGGCCACCCGGGGCCGGCGCGCCGCGGCCGAGCGGCGCGAGCTGGCCCGCGCGGCACTGGTCCGGGTGGGCCTCGGCCACCGGCTGGACGCGCTGCCGACCCGGCTGTCCGGCGGCGAGCGGCAGCGGGTGGCGATCGCCCGGGCCCTGGTCGGCCGGCCGTCGCTGCTGCTCTGCGACGAGCCGACCGGCAACCTGGACACCGTCACCGCCGAGTCGATCCTGGCCCTGCTGGACGAACTGCACGCCCAGGGCCTGACGGTGCTGCTGATCACCCACGACCCGCAGGTGGCCGCCCGCGGCCGGCGGACGGTGGCGATCCGGGACGGCCTGCTGCGCGAGGAGGTGGCCGCGGCGTGAGGCCGACCCGCCGCGACCGGGTGGTCGAGCCCTCCCGGTTCCCGCTGCGCGACCTGCTCGCCGAGGCGCTGGCCGGCGTGCTCCAGCGGCCCGCCCGCTCGGCGCTGACCGGTCTGGGCACCGTCCTCGGGGTGGGCACCTTCGTGGCCATCCTGGGGCTGACCGCGACCACCTCCTCGCAGATCGACTCCCGGTTCAACGTGCTGAGCGCGACCGAGGTGAGTGTCGAGGACATCGGCGGCACCCGCCCGGAGCTGGTGCCGCTCGCCTTCCCGGCCGACGCCGACGCCCGGATCGAGCGGCTGAACGGGGTCGAGGCGGCCGGCGTCTACTGGCCGGTGGACCAGGCCTCCGGGACGGTCCGGGCCGCGCCGGTGGGCCGGCAGGGCGGCGGCGAGCAGGTCTCGGTGGTGGCCGCCTCCGCCGGGGTGCTCGCGGCCGCCGAGCCGCACCTGGTGCAGGGCCGCACCTTCGACCGCTGGCACGACTCCACCGGCCGGCAGGTGGCGGTGATCGGCGCGGCGCTGGCGTCCCGGCTGGGCATCACCACGCTGGACACCCAGCCGGCGATCTTCCTGGCCGACAAGCCGTTCACGGTGATCGGGATCCTCGACGACGTGAAGCGCAAGCCGGACCTGCTGCTCTCGGTGACGGTGCCGCGCGGGGCCGCCGCCCGGCTCTGGGGCGAGCCGAACCGCGACCGGGCCAAGATGATCATCTCGACCAGGATCGGCGCCGCCCAGCAGATCGCCGCCGAGGCCCCGCTCGCCCTGGACCCGGCGCACCCGGAGTACTTCAAGCCCGTCCCGCCGCCGGACCCGCGCACCCTGCGCTCCAACGTCACCTCCGACCTCAACCAGCTGTTCCTGCTGCTGGCCGGCATCTGCCTGGTGATCGGCGCGGTCGGCATCGCCAACACGACCCTGGTCGCCGTCCTGGAGCGGACCGGCGAGATCGGCCTGCGCCGGGCGCTGGGCGCCCGCGGCCGCCACATCACCGGCCAGTTCCTCTCCGAATCGGCCTCGCTGGGGCTGATCGGCGGCCTGGTCGGCACCTCGCTGGGGGTGCTGACGGTGCTCGGCGTGGCGCTGGCCCGGGAGTGGACGCCGGTGGTCGACCCGGCGACGGTGGCCGCCGCACCGGTGATCGGCCTGCTCACCGGGCTGCTGGCCGGGGTCTACCCGGCCTGGCGGGCGGCCCGGATCCAGCCCGCGGAGGCCCTGCGGCGCTGACCCCGGCACCGACCCCTGCCGTCCTGCGGGCGGGCCCCGGCGGCCCGCCCGCAGGACGTTCCCGGGGCAAACGTGGGGCGTCGGCGCGACGTTACCGACAAATCGGATATTCCTCACGTAGTGTCAGCCCATGCCTACGCCACACGGATCGCGCGGCGGCATGGCCTTCAGCGCCGACGAAGTCCGCGTGCTGCGCCGCGCCCTCGCCCAAGCCCTGCACCCCGCCGTCCCCGTCCACCTCCAGCTCCCCGGCCTGCCGCCGCACGCCGACGGCGCCGCGCTGTGGGCCGAGGACGTCCAGGACGCGCTGCGCCTGACCGAGGCAATCGACGAGGCCGTCCAGGAGGGCGGCCGGCTGCGCGCCTTCCTCCTCGCCGACCTCGCCCGCTACCGGGCCGCCCTGCCCGGCAGCGCCGGCGGCTACCTGGAACGGCTGGAGGAGGCGGTGGCCGACGGCTACCTCCCCGGACCCGAGGACCTCACCGCGCTGCGCGGACTGAGCCGCCAGCCCTGCGGCCAGGGCGAGCGCTCCCGCCGTTCCCGGCTGGCCGGGCGCTGCCACGCGCTGGCCGAGGCCGCCGTCCGCGAGCGGCTCGCCCTCACCACCGGCCAGCGCCACCTCGTCGCCGTACCGAGCCCCGCCGCACCCCCGAGCAGCACCTCCCCCGCCTTTACCGGCCCCATCCCTGTTGGCCCCCCTGTTGGAGGACGGATCCCGATGAGCAGCACCGAGCCCCCCGTCGAGCAGTCCGCCGACCCGCGCGCGCCGCAGGGCCGCAAGCCCGTCCGGCCGCACCGGATGCCCACCCCCGCCGAGCTGTTCGGCCGCCGCCCCAAGCCGCCGGCCGGCCCGCCCGCGCCGCCCGCGCCCGAGGACGTGGAGCTGGCCACCGGAACCGGCTGAGCCCGCCCGCCACCGCCCCCCGGGGAGGCCGCGCCGGATCCGTCCGCCGCGGCCTCCCCGGTTCCGCTTCCGGCGGCCCCGCCGCACCGCCCGGCACGGCAATCCCGTGGCGGAGCACCGGCCGCGGCTGGCTACCCTGGTGGGGTGAGCGATCAGAGCCCTATCCCCGCGACCGACGACCTTCCCGAGCAGATGCGCGTCCGGCGCGAGAAGCTGGACCGGCTCCGGGCCGCCGGCGTCGACCCCTACCCGGTCGGCTTCCCCAGGACCAGCACCATCGCCGACCTCCGGGCCAAGCACCCGGACCTCGCCCCGGACACCGCGACCGGCGAGCGGACCGGCATCACCGGCCGGGTGATCCTCTCCCGCACCGGCGGCAAGCTGTGCTTCGCCACCCTGCGCGACGGCTCCGGCGACCTCCAGGTGATGCTCTCCCTGGACAAGCTGGGCGAGGAGCGGCTGGCGGCCTGGAAGTCCGACATCGACCTCGGCGACCAGGTCGGCGTCGAGGGCGAGGTGATCACCTCCCGGCGCGGCGAGCTGTCGGTGATGGTGGACCGCTGGGAGCTCACCTCCAAGTGCCTGCGCCCGCTGCCTGACAAGCACAAGGGCCTGACCGACCCGGAGGCCCGGGTCCGCCAGCGGTACGTCGACCTGATCGTCAACCCCGAGGCCCGCGAGATCCTCCACCTGCGCTCCAGGGTGGTCCGCTCGATCCGCCGCACCTACGAGGAGCGCGGCTACATCGAGGTCGAGACCCCGATGCTGCAGCCGGTGCACGGCGGAGCCAACGCACGGCCGTTCAAGACGCACATCAACGCCTACGACATCGACCTCTACATGCGGATCGCCCCCGAGCTGTACCTCAAGCGGCTGGTGGTCGGCGGCGCGGAGAAGGTCTTCGAGATCAACCGCAACTTCCGCAACGAGGGCGCGGACTCCACCCACAACCCGGAGTTCACCTCGCTGGAGTCCTACGAGGCCTACGGCGACTACGACACCCAGGCCGAGCTGATCCGGGCCACCATCGTCAACGCCGCCCGGGACGCGCTGGGCACCACGGTGATCAAGGGCCTGGACCCGCACGGCGTCGAGCACGAGATCGACCTGGCCGAGCCCTGGGACGAGGTCGCCGTCTACCCGGGCATCTCCGCCCGCCTGGGCGTCGAGGTCACCCCGGAGACCTCCGTCGAGGAGCTGCGCAAGCTGGCCGCCGAGCACGGCATCCCCTTCGAGAAGGAGTGGGGCCACGGCCAGATCGTGCTGGAGATGGTGGAGCGCCTGCTGGAGGAGAACGCCGTCCGGCCGACCTTCATCAAGGACTACCCGACCGAGGTCTCCCCGCTGACCCGCCGGCACCGCTCGGTCCCGGGCGTGGCCGAGAAGTGGGACCTGGTGATCTTCGGCACCGAGATCGGCACCGCCTACTCCGAGCTGGTCGACCCGGTCGAGCAGCGCGCCCGCCTCACCGCGCAGTCCCTGCTCGCGGCCGGCGGCGACGTCGAGGCGATGCAGGTCGACGAGGACTTCCTGCGGGCCCTGGAGTACGCGATGCCGCCCACCGGCGGCCTCGGCCTCGGGGTGGACCGCCTGATCATGCTGCTCACCGGCAAGAACATCCGGGAGACCGTGCTCTTCCCGCTGGTGAAGCCGGAGCCCAAGGCGTCCGCCGGTGCGGCGGAGAAGACCGAGGAGGAGTGACCTGATGGACTACGTCAGCGCGATCGTCCCGCCGCTGGTCATGGCGATCGGCTTCGGCTTCCTGGTGCGGGCCATCATCCGCAGCCAGGGCGGGGCCCAGAAGGCCAAGGAGGATCTGGTCGACTGACCCCGTCAGCCGCCCGTGAACACCGTGCGCCGCCATTCCCGGATTCCGGGGGTGGCGGCGCGCCGGTTTGGCGGCACTTCACAAGATTTGCCCCATTCACTCCCTATCCTGGCCGCACTATGGTCCGGCAACTCGGCGAACTTGAGAACGCCATCATGACCCGGGTGTGGCAGTGGAACCGACCGGTCACGGTTCGCGAGGTTCTCCTGGATCTGCGGTCGGAACGCGATATCGCCTACACCACGGTGATGACCGTCCTGGACAAGCTGCACAGAAAGGGCTGGCTCCGCCGGGAGCGCGCGGGGCGGGCCTATCGATATGAACCGGTCTCCTCCCGCGAGGCGTACACCGCGGCGCTGATGAACGACGCGTGGGCCACCAGCGACAATCCCGCGGCGGCCCTGGTGCACTTCTTCGGCCTGATGTCGCCGGAGCAACGGGAGGCGCTGCGGGACGCCTTGCGGGTGGCCGCTCCGCCCCCGTCCGATCCGGACGCCCCGGATTCCCCGGAGAGCGGACCGGATACCGGGGAGACCCGCTCGGGGCCGGCACGATAACGTCCCGGCATGGAGGTCACCATCCGCCGGGCGCGGACCACGGACGTACGGGCCGTGCGCGGGCTCATCGACGCCTACGCGCGCGACGGGATTCTGCTCGACAAGCCCACCGTCACACTGTTCGAATCGGTGCAGGAGTTCTGGGTCGCGGAACGCGACGACGACGGGACGGTGGTCGCCTGCGGCGCGCTGCACGTCATCTGGGAGGACCTCGCCGAGGTCCGCACCCTCGCCGTCGACCGGTCCTGCCGGGGCCACGGGGTCGGACACCTGCTGCTGGAGAAGCTGCTGCAGACCGCCCGCTGGCTCGGCGTCCGTCGGATTTTCTGCTTGACGTTCGAGGTCGCCTTCTTCGCGAAACACGGTTTCGTGGAGATCGGCGAGCTCCAGGAAACCGATGATGGTACGACAGACCCGGCGGCGATCGCTACGGATGTCTATGAAGAACTTCTCCGCTCGTACGATGAAGGTGTCGCCGAGTTCCTCGACCTGGAGCGGGTGAAGCCCAACACACTGGGCAACTCGCGCATGCTGCTGCACCTGTGAGCCGCCCCCGGACCGGCCAGGGGTTTGTGTTTTCCGGGAAAAGGCGCTTTCCTTTCCTTAGGCAATGGGTCGTTTAGCGGAAAGGGAAGCCCGTGGCACAGAGGGTGCAGGTCATTCTTGAAGACGATCTCGACGGCGGGTCGGCGGACGAGACGGTCACGTTCGCGCTCGACGGCGTTGCCTACGAGATCGACCTGAAGAGCGCCAACGCGGACAAGCTCCGCGGTCTGCTGGCGCCGTACGTGGAGAAGGGGCGCAAGCAGAGCGGCCGCCTCGCCGGCACCCGCCGCGCCGGCCGCGGCTCCGCCCCGCGTCCGTCCGGCAGCGTCCCGGACACCGCCAAGATCCGCGCGTGGGCCAAGGAGCAGGGCCTGGAGGTCAACGACCGCGGCCGCGTTCCCAGCAACGTGCGCGAGGCCTACGAGAAGGCCAACGCGTCCTGAAGCGGGCGACGCCCGGCCGTCCGGACGGGTGCGGGGTCCCGGGCGGCGCTTGAGGCGTCCGCGACACGCGCGCGGGGCGCGGAGGGGTCCCCTCCGCGCCCCGCGGCGCACACCGTCACGGCCTGTGCAACGCTGTAAGGGCGAAGCGGCGACGCGGACGCACCGGAACGGCGCACCGGCCCCGCCGCGGCTGATCCACCGTCAGCGGCGGCCCGACTTCTCGCCAGGCGAACACCGCCACCGCGGAAACTGCGCGAGAACCACCCCGATACCGGGTATGAATGCAGAGGGACGGGGTCCGTGACTCCGCCCGGGGCAGGACGCGTGACCGGTCGGACACCCGCCGGCAGCGTCGCGGCGGAGGTTGTTCGCCGATGGCGTAGCGGTATCCGGTGCATCCGGCCCGCGGGCGGGAACACCGTCTTCCAGCATCGGGTTGGGATTGGTGTCGGCTGGTCGCGCAGCATCTCGCTCCCCTTCGAGGGAGTGAATCCGTGGGCCGCGCCGCTGAGCGGGACTAGCATGCGGAAGGACAGGGCGGGGACGGACCCCGAACTGCCCGACCGCTCTGAGGAGCGATAAACGATGTTCGAGAGGTTCACCGACCGCGCGCGGCGGGTTGTCGTCCTGGCTCAGGAAGAAGCCCGGATGCTCAACCACAACTACATCGGCACCGAGCACATCCTCCTGGGTCTGATCCACGAGGGTGAGGGTGTCGCCGCTAAGGCCCTGGAGAGCCTCGGGATTTCTCTTGAGGCCGTTCGCCAGCAGGTCGAGGAGATCATCGGCCAGGGCCAGCAGGCCCCGTCCGGTCACATCCCCTTCACCCCCCGGGCGAAGAAGGTCCTGGAGCTGTCGCTCCGGGAGGCCCTGCAGCTCGGCCACAACTACATCGGCACCGAGCACATCCTGCTCGGCCTGATCCGCGAGGGCGAGGGCGTCGCCGCCCAGGTCCTGGTGAAGCTGGGCGCCGACCTCAACCGGGTCCGCCAGCAGGTCATCCAGCTGCTCTCCGGCTACCAGACCCCGGGCGGCAAGGAGTCGGCCACGGCCGGCGGGCCCGCCGAGGGCACCCCATCGACCTCGCTGGTCCTCGACCAGTTCGGCCGCAACCTCACCCAGGCCGCCCGCGAGGCCAAGCTCGACCCGGTCATCGGGCGCGAGAAGGAGATCGAGCGGGTCATGCAGGTGCTGTCCCGCCGCACCAAGAACAACCCGGTGCTGATCGGTGAGCCCGGCGTCGGCAAGACCGCCGTCGTCGAGGGCCTGGCCCAGGCGATCGTCAAGGGCGAGGTCCCGGAGACGCTCAAGGACAAGCAGCTCTACACGCTGGACCTGGGCGCCCTGGTGGCCGGCTCCCGCTACCGCGGTGACTTCGAGGAGCGCCTGAAGAAGGTCCTCAAGGAGATCCGCACCCGCGGCGACATCATCCTGTTCATCGACGAGCTGCACACCCTGGTCGGCGCGGGCGCCGCCGAGGGCGCCATCGACGCGGCCTCGATCCTCAAGCCGATGCTGGCCCGCGGCGAGCTGCAGACCATCGGTGCCACCACGCTCGACGAGTACCGCAAGCACCTGGAGAAGGACGCCGCGCTGGAGCGCCGCTTCCAGCCGATCCAGGTCGCCGAGCCGTCGCTGCCGCACACCATCGAGATCCTCAAGGGCCTGCGCGACCGCTACGAGGCCCACCACCGGGTCTCCATCACGGACGCCGCCCTGGTCGCCGCCGCCACCCTGGCCGACCGGTACATCTCGGACCGCTTCCTGCCGGACAAGGCCATCGACCTGATCGACGAGGCCGGCTCCCGGATGCGCATCCGCCGGATGACCGCGCCGCCGGACCTGCGCGAGTTCGACGAGAAGATCGCCGACGTGCGCCGCGAGAAGGAGAGCGCGATCGACGCGCAGGACTTCGAGAAGGCCGCGTCCCTGCGCGACGACGAGAAGCAGCTCCTCCAGGCCAAGGCCAAGCGCGAGAAGGAGTGGAAGGCCGGCGACATGGACGTCGTCGCGGAGGTGGACGAGGAGCTCATCGCCGAGGTCCTGGCCACCGCCACCGGCATCCCGGTCTTCAAGCTGACCGAGGAGGAGACCTCCCGGCTGCTGCGCATGGAGGACGAGCTGCACAAGCGCGTCATCGGCCAGAAGGACGCCATCAAGGCGCTCTCCCAGGCCATCCGGCGCACCCGTGCGGGCCTCAAGGACCCGAAGCGCCCCGGCGGCTCGTTCATCTTCGCCGGCCCGTCCGGCGTCGGTAAGACCGAGCTGTCCAAGACGCTCGCCGAGTTCCTCTTCGGCGACGAGGACGCGCTGATCGCCCTCGACATGTCGGAGTTCTCGGAGAAGCACACCGTCTCCCGGCTCTTCGGCTCGCCCCCCGGCTACGTCGGCTACGAGGAGGGCGGCCAGCTCACCGAGAAGGTGCGCCGCAAGCCGTTCTCCGTCGTCCTCTTCGACGAGGTCGAGAAGGCCCACCCGGACATCTTCAACTCGCTGCTGCAGATCCTGGAGGACGGCCGACTGACCGACTCCCAGGGCCGCGTGGTCGACTTCAAGAACACCGTCATCATCATGACGACCAACCTCGGCACCCGGGACATCTCCAAGGGCTTCAACCTGGGCTTCGCGGCCCAGGGCGACACCCAGACCGGCTACGAGCGGATGAAGGCGAAGGTCGGCGAGGAGCTCAAGCAGCACTTCCGCCCCGAGTTCCTGAACCGCGTCGACGACATCGTCGTCTTCCACCAGCTGTCCGAGGACGACATCATCCAGATCGTCGACCTCATGATCGACAAGGTGGACGAGCGGCTCAAGGACAAGGACATGGGCCTGGAGCTCAGCGTCGAGGCCAAGAAGCTGCTGGCCAAGCGCGGCTACGACCCGATCCTGGGCGCCCGGCCGCTGCGCCGGACCATCCAGCGCGACATCGAGGACCACCTCTCCGAGAAGATCCTCTTCGGCGAGCTGCGGGCCGGCCACATCGTGGTCGTCGGTGTCGAGGGCGAGGGCAAGGACGCGAAGTTCACCTTCCGCGGCGAGGAGAAGTCCGCGGTCGCGGACACTCCGGCCGCCGTCGCCTCGCCGGGTCCGGACCTGACGAAGTAGCAACATTTAACAGATAACAGCAAACGGTTTGGGCC
>NZ_JBHVER010000040.1:0-35503 GCF_042802195.1 Kitasatospora sp. NPDC057500
GCGCCGCAGCGGCGCCGGCCGGGGAGGCGGCGGCCTGTCCGGACACCGCGCCGGACACCGCGCCGGCCGCCCGACCGGAGCGGGCACGGAATGTCGGGTCCGGACGGTGGGCCCCCGCCTACGGTGAGGAGCACCAGAAGGAAGGACGGGGGCGGGGACCGATGCTGGACCGGCTGAACCAGGCCATGGAGTACGTCGAGGAGCACCTCGACGACACGGTCGACGCGGCAGAGCTGGCGCGGATCGCGACCACCTCGGAGTACCACTTCCGGCGGCTGTTCTCGGCGCTCGCCGGGATGCCGCTGTCGGAGTACCTGCGCCGCCGCCGGCTCACCCTGGCCGGGGCGGAGGTGCTGACCGGGGAGCGGACGCTGCTCGACATCGCGGTCCGCCACGGCTACGGCTCGGGCGAGGCGTTCGCCCGGGCGTTCCGGGCGATGCACGGGGTGGGCCCCGGCGAGGCCCGGCGCACGGGCGCGGTGCTCGTGTCCCAGCCGCGGATGTCCTTCCGGCTCGTCGTCGAAGGGAGTAGCAGCATGGAGTACCGCATCGTCGAGAGGCAGGCTTTCCGGGTCGTGGGCCGGAGGGCACGGGTGCCCCTGGTCCACGAGGGGGTCAACCCGGCGATGGCCGAGTTCATCAGGGGGCTCGGCCGGGAGACGATCGACCGGATCGCGGCCCTCTCGGAGCAGGAGCCGGCCGGGATCGTCGCGGTCACCGAGTTCTTCTCGGACAGCCGGGAGGAGGGCGTCCCGCTGGACTACTACCACGCGGTGGTCATGGGGACGGGCGCCGAGGTGCCGGAGGACCTGGACGTGCGGGAGGTCCCGGCCGGCACCTGGGCGGTGTTCGCCAACACCGGACCGTACCCGAGGGCGTTGCAGGAGCTGTGGCGGGACGTCTTCACCCAGTGGATCCCGTCCAACCCGTACGAGTTCCGCCTCGGCCCGGAGATGTTGCGGGTGAACGTCCGCCCGGACGGTGAGGAAGCGGACGCCGAGCTGTGGATCCCTGTGACTCGCCCGCTCGCCTCCGGGGCGCTCTGACCCGGTGCCGACGGTCGGCGGGCGCTGCGCCACCTCCTTCGTCGGCGGCTTGGCCCTTCTCCCTTTCGGCACCGGCGCGTCCCTTCGGCTCGGGGCGGGGCCGCCCGTTCGGCGCAGTAGGAACCGTCCCCCGACGGCCCCCGCCCGCATGCTGGGGCGGGGGCCGTCGAGCGGAGAGTGGAGCGGGGATGGCCAAGGCGTTCGGGTTCGTCGACTACGGCGGGCCGGAGACTCAGGAGTTCCTGGACCGGCCGGTGCTGGAGCCCGGTCCGGGCCGGCTGGCGGTCACCGTCCGGGCGGCCGGGGTGAACCCGGTTGACTGGAAGGTCCGCCGGGGCTGGCTCGGCCAGGTGCGCGAGCTGCCCGCCGTGATGGGGTCCGAGGCGGCCGGCGTGGTCGACCGGGTCGGCCCCGGTGTCACCGGGTTCTCCCCGGGCGACGAGGTGTTCGGCATCGCGGCGACCGGTGCGTTCGCCGAGCAGACGCTGCTGTCCGCCGCGTCGAGCGCGGTGAAGCCGGCGAAGATCGGCTTCGACCAGGCCGCCACCCTGCCGGTGGCGGCCGCGACCGCCGACGACGCGGTCCGCGACGTCGGCGTGGGCGCCGGGCAGACCCTGCTCATCCTCGGCATCGCCGGGGGTGTCGGCAGCGCGGCCGCCCAGATCGCCCGCAGCCGCGGCATCCGCGTCATCGGCACCGCGGGCGACGCCAACCGCGGCTACGTCGAGTCGATGGGCGCGGTGCAGATCCGCTACGGCGACGGTGTCGCCGACCGGATCCGGGCGGCCGCGCCGGACGGCGTGGACGGACTGCTCGACCTGGTCGGCGGGGACGACGCCCGCGCCGCCGCGGTGACCCTGGCGGACCGCTCCCGGCTGGTCTCCACCGCCGATCCGACCACCGCGGAGGAGCTCGGCGGCCGCTACATCACCCGCTCCACCAGCCCGCAGACCCTCGCCGCGCTGGCCGAACTCGTGGCCGCGGGCGAGCTGGACCCGCACATCGGCAGCCGCTACCCGCTGTCCCGCGCCGCCGAGGCGATCGCCCTCGTCGAGTCGGGGCACGCGCGCGGCAAGGTCGTCCTGGACATCGGCTGAGGGAGGAGGACCGCGATGAAGCAGCGGACGGTGACCACCGGCGGCCCGTGCTGGGTCGAGCACGGCAGCGCCGACCCGGCGGCGGCCCGGCGGTTCTACGGCGAGCTGTTCGGCTGGCAGCCGGAGACCGACGAGCGCCCGGAGGCGGGCGGCTACACGTTCATGAGGCTGGACGGGGCGGTGGCCGCGTCCGTCACCCCGCTCTACGGCGAGGGCCAGCCGACCGCCTGGACCGTCTCCTTCCTGGTCGACGAGGCCGACGCCGCCGCCCGCCGGGTGGCCGGGGCGGGCGGGAGCCTGGTCGTCGAGCCCACGGACGCGCTGGACTACGGCCGGTTCGCGATCGCGGCCGACCCGTCCGGCGCGGTGTTCGGGCTCTGGCAGGCGGGCCGGCTGCGCGGCGCCGAGGTGCTCAACGCTCCCGGCGCGCTCGGCTGGGTGGAACTGCTCACCCGGGACCCGGACGGCGCCCGCGCCTTCTACCCGGCGGTGTTCGGCTGGACGGCCGGACCCTCCGGGGAGTACACCCAGTGGGGCCTGGCCGACGGCGACTTCGGCGGCATGCTGGCCATGGGCGAGGGCTTCCCGCCGCAGGTGCCGCCGCACTGGCTGCCGTACTTCTCGACGGCCGACGTGGACGTCTCGGCCTTCCGGGCCGGCAACCTCGGCGCGACCGTGCTGATGGCGCCCACCGACCTGCCGGGCGGCGGCCTGCGGATCGCCGTCCTGCGCGACCCGGTGGGCGCGGCGTTCGGCCTCTACTTCCGCTCGGAGTCCAGGGGCTGACGCCGGCGTGCCGTGACGGTGAGCGCCGCCGCGCCGGCCGTCACCAGGACGGCGGTCAGCGGCACCACGTCACCCACCCGCAGGTACCAGGTGGCGGCGCCCGGCGCGGTCAGCGGCAGGTCCACCACCAGCGCGCCGGTGTCGTCGGTGCCCAGCCGCGCCAGCTCCCGCCCCTGGGCGTCGAAGGCGGCCGACACCCCGGTGAGCGAGGCCTGCACGGCGGGCCGTCCGGTCTCGGCCGCCCGGATCGCGGCCAGCGAGACGTGCTGCTCGGGCGCCCAGGTCCGCTGGAAGGTCGAGGTCGACGACTGGTAGACCAGCACCCGGGCGCCGTCGCGGGCCGCCGACCGCGCCATGTCGGGGAACGCCGACTCGAAGCAGATCAGCACGCCGAGCGGCAGCGGCCGCCCCGAGCGGTCGACGGCCGGCAGCAGGCGCTGCTCGCTGCCGGGCGCCCGGTTCTCGCCCGCCGCCCGGCTGACTCCGGCGACCCAGCCGAGCACCGGCCGCAGCGGGATGTACTCGCCGAACGGCACCAGCCGGATCTTGCGGTACCGGTCGACCACGCCGCCCGGTGCCACCAGCACGGCGTCCTTGGAGATCCGCCCGTCCGCCTTGCGCGCGTCCTCGCCGGCCAGCAGCTCGGCACCGGCCGCGGCGGACAGCGCGCGCAGCCGGTCGAGCACCACCGGGTCGCGGTCGAGGTCGGCGGCGGTGCTGGACTCGCCCCAGACCACCAGGTCCACCGGCTGCTGCCCGACCAGCGCGGAGGTGGCGCGGGCGCCGGCCTCGAACCGGGCCTGCGGCTCGTCGACGATCCCGGGCTGGACGAGTGCGATCCGCACCTGCGCGGGCCCGTCCGCCCCGCCGCCGGCGGCCGGCGGGGCGGGACGCAGCGCGAACAGCACCGGCCCGGCCGCCAGCGCCGCCGCCGCGAGCAGCGCCGCCGCCGCCCGCGGGCGCGGGTCGACGGCGGTGAGCACCACCAGCACGGCGGTGTTGACCGCCACCACGGCGGCGCTGACCAGCCAGATCCCGCCGGCCGAGGCCAGCGCCAGGACGGCCGGGTGCTGCCACTGGGTGGCGCCGAGCAGCGCCCACGGCCCGCCCAGCGCGGGCCAGGAGCGCGCGTACTCGGTGGTCAGCCAGACCGCCGCGACCACCGGCGGCGCGAGCAGCGCCCGGCGGACGGTCAGCGGCGGGCGCAGCAGCCGCCACACCGCGAGGCCCACCCCGGCCTGGAGCGAGCCGAACACCACGGCGATCAGCGGCAGGGCGGGACCGACGGAGGACAGCAGCCAGGACATCCCGGCCAGGATGAACCCGGCGCCGAACCACCAGCCGCGCACCGCCGCCTCGCGCGCGCCCGGGGCCCGCTGCATCAGCAGCAGGCCGGGGACCAGCGCGACCCAGGCGAGCGCCGCCACCCCGGGGGCGGGGAAGGCGAGCACCGGCAGCGCCCCGGCGGCGAGCGCCGCCAGCCGGGGCCGGTACCGGGCGGCGGCGGTGGCCCCGCCGGGGCGGGCGGCGGCGCCCGCCGGCCGGGCGGGACCGTCGGGGCCGGTGAGCAGGGGAGGGCGCGGCATGATCCGTATTGTCCGCCCGGCGCGGCCCGGTCACCAGCCCCGTGATCACCCGAACGGCGTAACGGATCGGGGGCGGGTCAGCCCTCGTCGCCCTCCAGGTCGCCCTCGGTCTCCAGGAACGCCGCCTGCAACTGCTCGATCAGCGCCGGGTCCGGCTGCTCCCACAGCCCCCGGCTCGCCGCCTCCAGCAGCCGCTCGCTGATGCCGTGCAGCGCCCACGGGTTGGCGCCCGCCAGGAACTCCCGGTTGACCGGGTCCAGCACGTACTCCTGGGTGAGCTTCTCGTACATCCAGTCCGCGACCACGCCGGTGGTGGCGTCGTACCCGAAGAGGTAGTCGACGGTCGCGGCCATCTCGAAGGCGCCCTTGTAGCCGTGCCGGCGCATCGCCTCGATCCAGCGCGGGTTGACCACCCGGGCGCGGAAGACCCGGGCCGCCTCCTCGGTCAGGGTGCGGGTGCGGACCGTCTCCGGGCGGGTCGAGTCGCCGATGTACGCGGTCGGCGCCTTGCCGGTGAGCGCGCGCACGGTGGCCACCATGCCGCCGTGGTACTGGAAGTAGTCGTCCGAGTCGGCGATGTCGTGCTCGCGGGTGTCGGTGTTCTTCGCGGCGACGGTGATCCGCTTGTACGCGCTCTCCATCTCCTCGCGGGCCGGGCGGCCGTCCAGCCCGCGCCCGTAGGCGTAGCCGCCCCAGACCGTGTACACCTCGGCGAGGTCGGCGTCGGTGCGCCAGTCGCGGCTGTCGATCAGCTGGAGCAGGCCCGCGCCGTAGGTGCCGGGGCGGGATCCGAAGACGCGCACGGTGGCCTTGCGCTCGTCGCCGTGCACCGCGAGGTCCGCCCGGACGTGGGCGCGCACGAAGTTGTCGGCGTCGGCCTCCTCCTGGGCGGCGGCCAGCCGGACGGCGTCGTCGAGCAGGGCGACCACGTGCGGGAAGGCGTCCCGGAAGAAGCCGGAGATGCGCAGCGTGACGTCGATGCGCGGGCGGCCCAGCTCCTCCAGCGGGATCGCCTCCAGGCCGGTGACCCGGCGCGAGGCGTCGTCCCAGACCGGCCGCACGCCCAGCAGCGCGAACGCCTCGGCGATGTCGTCGCCGGCGGTGCGCATCGCGCTGGTGCCCCAGAGCGAGAGCCCGACCGAGGGCGGGTAGGCGCCGTCGTTGTCGGCCGTGTACCGCTCGACCAGCGAGGCGGCGAGCGCCTGCCCGGTC
This sequence comes from Kitasatospora sp. NPDC057500, assembly GCF_042802195.1. Classification (NCBI taxonomy): domain Bacteria; kingdom Bacillati; phylum Actinomycetota; class Actinomycetes; order Kitasatosporales; family Streptomycetaceae; genus Kitasatospora; species Kitasatospora sp. NPDC057500. Next base: position 5,728 of record NZ_JBHVER010000040.1, read on the forward strand.
TCCCAGGCGAGCTTGCTGGGCACCGCCTTGGGGTCGACGGAGTAGAAGTTGCGGCCGGTCGGCAGCACGTTGACCAGCCCGCGCAGCGGCGAGCCGGACGGGCCGGCCGGGACGAAGCCGCCGCGCAGCGCGTGCAGCACGGCGTCCAGCTCGTCGGTGGTCGCGGCCAGCCGGGGCACCACCTGGACGGCGGCGAAGTCCAGCACCTCGTGCACCGCGTCCGGCAGCCCGGCGGCGACCTCCGCCACGGCCTGCGGCGCCCAGTCGGCCGCCTCCATCGCCTCGACCAGCTCGCGGGCCTTCGCCTCGGCCGCGTCGGCGGCGCCGAGGGTGGGCGCGGCCTCGTCCAGGCCGAGCGCCTCGCGCAGGCCGGGCAGCGCGCTGACGCCGCCCCAGATCTGCCGGGCGCGCAGGATGGCGAGCACGATGTTGACCCGGTCGGTGCCGGCCGGCGCCTGGCCGAGGACGTGCAGGCCGTCGCGGATCTGGGCGTCCTTGACCTCGCAGAGCCAGCCGTCGACGTGCAGCAGGAAGTCGTCGAAGCCGTCGTCCTCGGGGCGCTCCTCCAGGCCGAGGTCGTGGTCGAGCTTGGCGGCCTGGATCAGCGTCCAGATCTGGGCGCGGATCGCGGGCAGCTTGGCCGGGTCCATCGCGGCGATGTTGGAGTGCTCGTCCAGCAGCTGCTCCAGGCGGGCGATGTCGCCGTAGGAGTCGGCGCGGGCCATCGGCGGCACCAGGTGGTCGACCAGGGTGGCGTGGGCGCGGCGCTTGGCCTGGGTGCCCTCGCCCGGGTCGTTGACCAGGAACGGGTAGACCAGCGGCAGGTCGCCGAGCACGGCGTCCGGGCCGCACTCGGCGGACAGCGCGGCGGTCTTGCCGGGCAGCCACTCCAGGTTGCCGTGCTTGCCGAGGTGGACCACGGCGTGCGCGCCGAAGCCGCCGTCGGCCTCGGCGGCGGCGATCCAGCGGTACGCGGCCAGGTAGTGGTGGGACGGCGGGAGGTCCGGGTCGTGGTAGATCGCGACCGGGTTCTCGCCGAAGCCGCGCGGCGGCTGGATGAGCACCAGCAGGTTCCCGGAGCGGATCGCGGCGAGCACGATGTCGCCGTCCGGGTTCTGCGAGCGGTCGACGTACAGCTCGCCGGGGGCCGGGCCCCAGTGCTCCTCGACCCGGGCGCGCAGGCCCTCGGGCAGGGTGGCGTACCAGCGGCGGTAGTCGGCGGCCGGGATGCGCACGGGGTTGCGGGCCAGCTGGTCCTCGGTGAGCCAGTCCTGGTCGTAGCCGCCGGCGGCGATCAGCGCGTGGATGAGGGCGTCGCCCTCGTGGTCGTGCCCGCCCTCGTCGTCCAGGCCCGGCAGGTCCTGCCCGAGGTCCATGCCCTCCGCGCGCAGCGCGGTGAGCAGCCTGATCGCGCTGGCCGGGGTGTCCAGGCCGACGGCGTTGCCGACCCGGGCGTGCTTGGTCGGGTAGGCGGACAGCACCAGCGCGAGCCGGCGCTCGGCGGCCGGGACGTGCCGCAGCCGGGCGTGGGCGACGGCGACGCCGGCCACCCGGGCGGCGCGCTCCTCGTCGGCGGCGTAGACGGTCAGGCCGTCCTCGTCCAGCTCCTTGAAGGAGAACGGGACGGTGATCAGCCGGCCGTCGAACTCGGGCACCGCGACCTGGGTGGCGGTGTCCAGCGGGGACAGGCCGTCGTCGCTGGCCTCCCACTGGGCGCGCGACCAGGTCAGGCAGAGCGCCTGGAGGATCGGGCGGTCCAGCGCGGCGAGCGCGCCCGCGTCCCAGGCCTCCTCGTCGCCGCCGGCCTGGGCGTCGGCCGGGCGGGTGCCGCCGGCGGCCAGCACGGTGGTCACGATCGCGTCGGCCTCGCCGAGGGCGGCCAGCAGCTCCTGCTCGGCGCCGCGCAGCGAGGCGCAGTAGTACGCGCGGGCCCGGGCGCCCTGGTCCTCGATCGCCCGGCAGAGGGTCTCCACGAACGCGGTGTTGCCGCTCATGTGGTGGGCGCGGTAGTAGAGCACCGCGACGGTCGGCCCCTCGGCCGTCCGGGCCGTGCGCTCCAGCGGGCCCCAGGCGGGGGCGGAGGCGGGCGGGGCGAAGCCGTGGCCGGTGAGCAGCACGGTGTCGGAGAGGAAGGCGGCGAGCTCGGCGAGGTTGGCCGCACCGCCGTGCGCCAGGTAGGCGTGCGCCTCGGCGGCGATGCCGGCCGGGACGGTGGACAGCTCCATCAGCTGGGCGTCGGGGGCCTGCTCCCCGGTCAGCACGACCACCGGGCGGGGGCCGGCGAGCAGCGCGTCCAGGCCCTCCTGCCAGGCGCGGCGGCCGCCGAGCAGGCGGACCACGACCAGGTCGGTGCCCTCCAGCAGGGCGGGCAGGTCCTCGGGCGCCAGCCGGGCCGGGTTGCCGAGCCGGTAGCGGACCGGCCCCTCGGACGCGCGGGCGCTCAGCAGGTCGGTGTCGGACGTCGACAGCAGCAGGATCATGCGAAGGCCCTCCCGGCCTCGGAGCCGCCCCGAGCCGAAGGGCGCGCCGGCGTTGAAAGTGACGAGTGACAAGCGACTGACGAAGGAAGGAGCGCCGGAGCGAGAAGCGTCGACGGCGGGTCGGAGCGCCCGGAGGCGAGCGGGCGAGTGCCTGCGGGCATGGACATCGGCACGGGATCGGGCACGGGCGACCACGAGGTCCCGGGCATGCGACGGCGCATGGCTTTCAAGCCTTCCTCGGGGTCCGCGCCCCGGGCCGGTGGAGGACGGCAGGAGTTCCTGGCTCCCGCGTTCCACCGGAGGCCCGGTGAACCGCGGTCACAGTGGCGGGACCGCACCGGGTTCGCACCGGTTTCCTCCCCTGCGCCGTCGCTGGCGTCGGACGGTCCGCGGGGACCGCCCGCCAGCATCGTACGGGGTGCGGCCGGGCCGGGGGAGTGCAGGTTGCGGGGGTGCCGCGCGGGGCCGGGGGTGTGAGCGGCGGTACGGCGGCAACCCATCGGATCATCTGTATGCTCGCCGCCATGTCTCCCGAACCCGACGCCCTCGCGCCGGGCGCCGCCGTGCCCGACCGGGCGCGTGCGGACGCCTGCCCCGGGGCCCTTCGTCTGCACCCCGCCGACGACGGCGCCCTGGCCCGGGTCCGGCTGCCCGGGGGTCGGCTGACGGTCCGTCAGGCACTGGCGCTGGCCGACGCGGCGCGCGAACTCGGCGACGGCCGGCTGGAGATCACCTCGCGCGGCAACGTCCAGCTGCGCGGCCTGGCTCCGGACTGCGGCGGCGAACTCGGCGGGCGGCTGCGCGCCGCCGGCCTGCTGCCCTCCGACACCCATGAGCGCGTGCGCAACATCGTCGCCTCGCCCGGCGCCGCCGCCGGCCTCGGCGACGTCCACGCCTGGGCGCACTCGCTGGACCTCGCCCTGTGCGCCAGCCCCTGGGCGACCGCGCTCTCCGGCAAGTTCCTGTTCGCCCTGGACGACGGCAGCGGCGACGTCGCCGCGCTGGACGCCGATGTGACATTGATCGCAGGCCCGGACGGCACCGCGCTGCTGCGCCTCGGCCGGGCCGGCACCGTACGGCCGGTGCCCGCGGGGCAGGCGGTCTTCGCGGCCCTGGACGCCGCCCATGAGTTCCTGGAGGCGCAGCACGCCGCCGGGGTGCGGGCCTGGCACCTGCGCGAGGTGCCCGAACTGCTGCCGCCGGGTCCGCTGCCGATGCCGGTGCTGCCCGGGACCCGCCCGCCGCTGGGCGTCCTGCCCGGGGGCGGGCTGCACGTCGGCCTGCGCTTCGGTCTGGCCGGGGCCGCGCAGTGGCGGACCCTGGCGGACGCCGCCGAGGGGGAGCTGCGGCTCACCCCGTGGCGCGGCGCGGTGCTGCCCGGCGCGCCCGCCGGGCGGCTGGCGGAGCTGGCCGCGGCCGGTTTCCGGACCGCCGCCGGCACGGCCTGGGACGGCGCGAGCGCCTGCACCGGGCTGCCGGGCTGCGCCAAGTCGCTGGCCGACGTCCGGGCCGACGCCGCCCGGGCGCTGGAGGGCGCCCCGGCCGGCCCCGGCGGACTGCCGGTGCACTGGTCGGGCTGCGAGCGCCGCTGCGGGCACCCCGCCGGGCGGCGGGTGGACGTGCTGGCGACCGGGCAGGGGTACCGGGTGGCGCTGGAAGGCGTGCCGCAGGGGCGGGAGACCGCCGTGGAAGTGACGAACGAGGAGATGGCCGCGGCGGTCGCCGCGGCCCGGAGGACCACCACGTGATCGACTACGAGAAGGACGGCGCGTCCATCTACCGCCAGTCCTTTGCCACCATCCGGGCCGAGGCCGACCTCGCCGCGCTGCCCGCGGACGTCTCCCAGGTCGCGGTGCGGATGATCCACGCCTGCGGCATGGTCGACCTGGTCGAGGACCTGGTGTACTCGCCCGGCGTGGTCGCCTCCGCGCGCGCCGCCCTGCGCGCCGGTGCGCCGATCCTGTGCGACGTCAACATGGTCGCCAGCGGCGTCACCCGCAAGCGGCTGCCCGCCGACAACGAGGTGATCTGCACCCTCGCCGACCCGTCCGTGCCGGAGCTGGCCCGGGCGATGGGCAACACCCGCAGCGCCGCCGCGATGGAGCTGTGGCTGCCCCGCCTGGAGGGCGCCGTGGTCGCCGTCGGCAACGCGCCGACCTCGCTCTTCCGGCTGCTGGAGCTGATCGAGGCCGGCGCCCCGCGCCCGGCCGCGGTGATCGGCGTGCCGGTCGGCTTCATCGGCGCGGCCGAGTCCAAGGAGGCGCTGGCCGCGCACCCGGCCGGCCTGGAGCACCTGGTGGTCCGCGGCCGGCGCGGCGGCAGCGCGATGGCCGCCGCCGCGATCAACGCGATTGCGAGCGAAGCAGAATGACGGACCATCAGAACCCCACCGGCCGGCTCTACGGCGTGGGCCTCGGCCCCGGCGACCCCTCCCTGGTGACCGTGCGCGCCGCCGAACTCATCGGCAGGGCCGACGTGGTGGCGTACCACAGCGCCCGGCACGGCCGCTCGATCGCCCGGTCCATCGCCGAGCGCTATCTGATGGGTGGTCAGATCGAGGAGAAGCTGGTCTACCCGATCACCGTCGAGACCACCGACCACCCCGGCGGCTACCGGGGCGCGCTGGACGACTTCTACCAGGAGGCCGCCGAACGGCTGGCCGCCCACCTGGACGCCGGCCGCGACGTCGTGGTGCTCGCCGAGGGGGACCCGTTCTTCTACGGCTCCTACCAGCACATGCACAAGCGCCTGGCGCACCGCTACCCGACCGAGGTGGTGCCCGGCGTGACCTCGGTCAGCGCCGCCGCCGCCCGGCTCGGCCAGCCGCTCACCGAGGCCGAGGAGACGCTCACCGTCATCCCCGGCACGCTGCCCGAGGAGGAGCTGACCGCGCGGCTGGCCGCCGCCGACTCCGCCGTCGTCATGAAGCTCGGCCGCACCTTCCCGACCGTGCGGCGCGCCCTGGAGCGGGCCGGCCGGCTGGCCGACGCCCAGTACGTCGAGCGGGCGTTCATGGACGGCGAGCGGACGGCGCCGCTGGCCTCGGTCGACCCCGAGGGCGTGCCGTACTTCTCGGTGGCCGTGCTGCCCAGCAAGGTCGCCCCGCTGGAGCCGGCCGCACCCGACCTGAGCGGCCCGGGCAGCGTCACCGTCGTCGGCACCGGTCCGGCCGGACCGCTCTGGCTCACCCCGGAGGCGCGCGGCGCCCTGGCCGCCGCCACCGACCTGGTCGGCTACACCACGTACCTGGACCGGGTGCCGGTGCGGCCCGGCCAGACCCGGCACGGCTCCGACAACAAGGTGGAGTCCGAGCGCGCCGAGTTCGCCCTCGACCTGGCCCGCCGCGGCCACCGGGTCGTGGTGGTCTCCTCCGGCGACCCGGGCGTCTTCGCGATGGCCACCGCCGTCCTGGAGGTCGCCTGCGAGGAGGCCTACCGGGAGGTCCCGGTGCGCATCGTCCCCGGCATGACCGCCGCCCACGCGGCCGCCTCCCGGGCCGGCGCCCCGCTCGGCCACGACTACGCGGTGGTCTCGCTCTCCGACCGCCTCAAGCCCTGGGACGTCGTCGCCGCCCGCCTGCGCGCCGCCGCCGGGGCCGACCTCGTCCTCGCCCTCTACAACCCCGGCTCCCAGTCCCGCACCACCCAGGTCGGCCGCGCCCGCGACCTCCTCCTGGAGTACCGGGCCCCGGAGACCCCGGTGGTGATGGCCCGCGACGTCGGCGGCCCCACCGAACGCGTCCGCACCGTCCGCCTCGCCGACCTCGACCCCGCCGAGGTCGACATGCGCACCATCCTCCTCATCGGCTCCTCCCAGACCCAGCACGTCCCCCGCCCCCCGCACCCGGACGTCACCTGGACCCCCCGCCGCTACCCGGAGGCGTGAGGGGCCGCCTCCCGGACCTCCCCGGAGGTCCGGGAGGCCTCACAGGGCCCAGTGGCGGCAGACCTCGTGGCCCGCGGAGACGACCGGGCGGCGCCTCACCCCGGTCTGGCCGATGTCTCGGCCATGACTTCTTCCATGGAGTAGGTGGGCTCGTCGCGGCGCTCCTCGATGAGGCGCAGCAGCGCGCGCTCCTCCCGATCGGCCGCGTCGGCGAGAGGCTCTCGGGCCTCGCGGGCCGACGTGGTCTGCGCAGGCTGCTCGCTCATGGGCTGAGTGTACGAAGTGCGCCCCGATCGCGTCGGCCGGGCTGCCTGCGGTAGGACGGGAGGTGGCGGGGCCGTAGGGTCTCGACCGGTAGTCGGAGTCAGGAGGACGGTGCGGCATGGGTGAGGTCGGCGGGCGGGCCGGGCAGCTGAGGAGCAGCGGGCTGCGGCACGGCTGGACGACCGGGGCGTGCGCCACGGCGGCGGCCAAGGCCGCGTACCGGGCGCTGCTGACGGGGGAGTTCCCCGATCCGGTGGAGATCGTGCTGCCGAAGGGGCAGCGGCCGACCTTCGCGCTCGCGGTGGAGGGGATCACCGAGGGGGCGGCGGGGCGGCGGGCGATGGCCGGGGTGGTGAAGGACGCCGGGGACGATCCCGATGTGACGCACGGCGCGCTGGTGCGGGCCACGGTGTGGGCGGGGGAGCCGGGGGCGGGCGTGGTGTTCCGGGCCGGGCCCGGGGTGGGCACCGTCACCAAGGCCGGGCTGCCGCTGGCGGTCGGCGAGCCGGCCGTCAACCCGGTGCCCCGGCAGCTGATCCGGGACGCGGTCGCCGAGGTGGCGGCCGGGTGCGGCGGCAGCGGGGACGTGGTGGTGGAGATCTCCGTCGACAACGGCGAGGAGATCGCCCGCTCCACCTGGAACCCCCGGCTCGGCATCCTCGGCGGGCTCTCCATCCTCGGCACCACCGGGGTGGTCGTCCCCTACTCCTGTTCCGCGTGGATCGACTCGATCCGCCGCGGGGTGGACGTGGCGCGGGCCGCCGGGCGCACGCACGTGGCCGGCTGCACCGGTTCGACGTCGGAGAAGACCGCCGTCGCCGTGCACGGCTTGCCCGAGGACGCGCTGCTCGACATGGGCGACTTCGCGGGCGCGGTGCTCAAGTACCTCAGGCGCCACCCGGTGGAGCGGCTGACCATCGCCGGCGGCTTCGCCAAGCTCTCCAAGCTCGCCGCCGGCCACCTCGACCTGCACTCGGCGCGCTCCCAGGTGGACAAGGGCTACCTGGCCGACCTGGCCCGCGCGGGCGGTGCGGACGAGGAGCTGGCGGCGGCGGTCGCCTCCGCCAACACCGCGCTGGAGGCGATCCAGCTCTGCCGGGCGGCCGGGGTGCCGCTGGGCGACCTGGTGGCCGAGGCGGCGCGGGCCACCGCGCTCGGGGTGCTGGTCGGTTCGCCGGTCGTGGTGGACGTCATCTGCATCGACCGGGCCGGGACGATCGTCGGCCGGGCGGAGCCGCTGGGCCCGTGAGCGGCCCGCGCTTTCGTCTCAGGCGTGTCGCAGGAACTTCGCCATGATGTGAAGATCTGACGCTCATACGGGGTGAGAAACGGACAAAAGTGGCGCCACGCCGGGGGTCGGTTCTGTCGCTATCTCAGCCATGAGATATCGTCTGGCGAGTGACAGGCGACTACCTCACCCGTATCGGCACCCTCATCCGTACCGCGCGTCAGCACCGCGGCTGGTCCCAGGCCCAGCTCGGCGAGGCCCTCGGCACCAGCCAGAGCGCGGTCAACCGCATCGAACAGGGCAAGCAGAACGTCAGCCTTGAGATGATCGCCCGCATCGGCGAAGCGCTCGACAGCGAGATCGTCTCCCTCGGCTACGCGGGCCCGATGCACCTGAGGGTCGCCGGCGGCACCACCCTCTCCGGCGCGATCGACGTCCGCAGCAGCAAGAACGCCTGCGTGGCCATCCTCTGCGCCTCGCTGCTGACCACCGGCCGCACCACCCTGCGCAGCGTGGCCCGGATCGAGGAGGTCTACCGCATCCTCGAAGTGCTCACCAGCATCGGCGTCAAGAGCCGCTGGACCAACGACGGCCGCGACCTCGAACTCACCCCGCCCGCCGAGCTCGACCTCGCCGGCATGGACGTCGAGGCCGCCCGCCGCACCCGCAGCGTGCTGATGTTCCTCGGCCCGCTGATGCACCGCGCCGACACGTTCGCCATCCCCTACGCCGGCGGCTGCGACCTCGGCACCCGCACCGTCCAGCCGCACCTCACCGCGCTGCGCCGGTTCGGCCTGGAGGTCGCCACCACCGGCGGCGCCTACCACGCCTCCGTCCAGCCGGGCGCCCCGCTGGACCGCCCGATCGTGCTGACCGAGCGCGGGGACACCGTCACCGAGAACGCCCTGCTCGCCGCCGCCCGCCACGACGGCGTCAGCGTCATCCGCAACGCCTCGCCCAACTACATGGTCCAGGACCTCTGCTTCTTCCTGGAGAAGCTGGGCGTGCGGATCGAGGGCATCGGCACCACCACCCTCACCGTGCACGGCGTCCCGCAGATCACCTGCGACGTCGACTACACCCCGGCCGAGGACCCGGTCGAGGCGATGAGCCTGCTCGCCGCCGCCGTGGTCACCTCCTCCGAGCTGACCGTCCGCCGGGTGCCGATCGAGTTCCTGGAGATCGAGCTCGCCGTGCTGGAGGGCATGGGCCTCGACTACGACCGCACCCCCGAGTACCCGGCCCACAACGGCCGCACCCGGCTGGTCGACCTCACCGTGCGCCCCTCCAAGCTCACCGCGCCGATCGACACCATCCACCCGATGCCCTTCCCCGGCATCAACATCGACAACGTGCCGTTCTTCGCCGCCATCGCCGCGGCCGCCCACGGCACCACGATGATCCACGACTGGGTCTACGACAACCGCGCCATCTACCTCACCGAACTCACCCGCCTCGGCGCGGACATCAAGCTCCTCGACCCGCACCGCGTCCTCGTCCAGGGCCCCACCCGCTGGCGCGCCGCCGAGATGGTCTGCCCGCCCGCCCTGCGCCCCGCCGTGGTCATCCTCCTCGCGATGCTCGCCGCCAAGGGCACCTCGGTGCTGCGCAACGTCTACGTCATCAACCGCGGCTACGAGGACCTCGCCGAGCGCCTCAACTCCATCGGCGCCCAGATCGAGACCTTCCGCGACATCTGAGCAGCACCTTCCCCGCCGCCGTGTCCGGCCCCGGAACCCCGGGGCCGGGCACGGCCGTCCGGCCCCGCGGTCACTCGCCGGTGCGGCCGTCGAGGTGTTCGCGCAGGAGGTCGGCGTGGCCGTTGTGGCGGGCGTACTCCTCGATCATGTGGGTGAGGATCCAGCGCAGCGACCAGCTCTGGTCGCCGGCGGGGCCGCGGTGGTGCCCGGGGACGTCCAACGACGGGGCGGCGGCGACGAGTTCGCGGGCGTGGGCGCACTCGCGGCGCCAGACGGCGAAGGCCTCGTCGGGGTCGGCGTCGTCGGTGTCGAACTCGGCGAAGGTGCCGTCGGGGTGCTTCCAGAAGCCGGGGCGGGCCTCGTTGGCGAGGATGTTGCGGAACCAGCCGCGCTCGACCTCGGCGAGGTGGCGGGTGAGGCCGAGCAGGGAGAGCGTGGAGGGGAGCAGCGGGCGGGCGCGGAGCTGGTCGGTGGTCAGCCCGGCGCACTTCATCGCGAAGGTGTCGCGCTGGAAGTCCAGGAAGGCGGTGAGCGTGGCGCGTTCGTCGCCGAATCGGGGGGTCTCGGTGCGGGTGGCGTCGGCGAGGTCGTAGGCGTCGGTCATCGGGCCATGGTGGCAGGGCGGGCGCCGCGCGGCACGGGAATTAACGGCCCGCCAGCCAGGCCAGCGCGGCCTCGACGGTCTCCGCGACCGGGACGCCGGCCGGGGCCGGCGGGCGGTCCACCACGAGCACGGGCAGGCCGAGTTCGCGCGCCGCGGTGAGCTTGGGCGCGGTGGCCGCGCCGCCGCTGTCCTTGGTGACCAGGACGTCGATCCGGTGCTCGCGCAGCACCGACCGCTCGCCGTCCAGGGTGAACGGGCCGCGGTCGAGCACGACGTCCAGCGAGGCGGGCAGCGGCGGCTCGGGCGGGTCGACCGAGCGGGCCACGAAGTGCAGGCCGTCGAGGTGGGCGAAGGCGCCGATGCCCTGGCGGCCGCTGGTGAGCAGGACCCGCCGGCCGAGGGACGGCAGCAGGTCCGCCGCCGCCGCGAGGGAGGGGGCGCGGTGCCAGCGGTCGCCCTCCACCGGTGCCCAGCCGGGGCGGCGCAGGGCGAGCAGCGGTACGCCGGTCGCCGCGGCGGCCTCGGCCGCGTTGCGGGACATCGCGGCGGCGAACGGGTGGGTGGCGTCCACCACCGCGTCCACCCGTTCGGCGCGCAGCCAGGCGGCGAGGCCGCCGGGGCCGCCGAAGCCGCCGATCCGCACCTCGCCGACGGGCAGCCGGGGCTCGGCGACCCGCCCGGCGAGCGAGCTGGTGACCCGCAGCGCGGGGTGCTCGGCGGCCAGTGCGGAGGCCAGGGCGCGGGCCTCGGTGGTGCCGCCGAGGAGCAGAAGGTGCGCCATCACGCGCCGCAGGGCTCGTGCGGGCGCTCGCGGTCCGCGGAGTAGAGGTGGCTGTCGCGGAACTGCTCGGCGCCCAGCGTCCGGCCGACGATGATCACCGCGGTGCGGACCACGCCGGCCGCCTTCACCTGCCCGGCGATGTCCCCGACGGTGCCGCGCAGCACCAGCTCGTCCGGGCGGCTGGCCATCGCGACCACGGCGGCCGGGCAGTCGGCCCCGTAGTGCGGCAGCAGCTGCTCGACCACGTCGTCCACGTACCCGGCGGCCAGGTGCAGCACCAGCAGGGCGCCGCTGCGGCCGAGGGTGGCGAGGTCCTCGCCCTCGGGCATCGGGGTGGCGCGCTTGGCGATCCGGGTGAGGATGACGGTCTGGCCGACGGTCGGCACGGTCAGCTCGCGCTTGAGCGCGGCCGCGGCGGCGGCGAAGGCCGGTACCCCGGGGACCACCTCGTACGGCACCCCGGCCGCGTCGAGGCGGCGCATCTGCTCGGCGACGGCGCTGAACACCGACGGGTCGCCGGAGTGCAGCCGGGCGACGTCCTGTCCGGCGGCGTGCGCGCGGACGAACTCCTCGGTGATCTCGTCGAGGGTGAGGTTGGCGGTGTCGACCAGCCGGGCGCCGGGCGGGCACTCGGCGAGCAGCTCGCGCGGCACCAGGCTGCCGGCGTACAGGCAGACCTCGGCGCGGGCGAGGATCCGCTGGCCGCGCAGGGTGATGAGGTCGGCGGCGCCGGGGCCGGCCCCGATGAAGTGGACGGTCACGAGGCGTTCTCCTGATGAGAGGGGCGGGGCTTGACGGCGGACCACTGGGTGACCGGCATCGCCTGGCGCCAGCCGGTGAAGCCGCCGACCGGGACGGCGTGCGCCACGGCGAGCCGCAGCAGCTCGCCGCCGTGCCGCCGGTACCACTCGGTCAGCAGCGCCTCCGACTCCAGGGTCACGGTGTTGGCGACCAGCCGGCCGCCGGGCGCCAGCGCGGCCCAGCAGGCGTCCAGCAGCCCGGGGGCGGTGAGGCCGCCGCCGATGAACACCGCGTCCGGGGCGGGCAGGCCGTCGAGGGCGTCCGGCGCGGCGCCGGTGACCACCCGCAGCCGGGGCACGCCGAGCGCGGCGGCGTTGCGGGCGATCCGTCCGGCCCGCACCGGGTCGCGCTCGACGGTGACGGCCCGGTTGTCGCGGTGGGCGCGCAGCCACTCGATCGCGATCGAGCCGGAGCCGCCGCCGACGTCCCAGAGCAGTTCGCCGGGGACGGGCGCCAGGGTGGCCAGGGTGGCGGCGCGCACGTGCCGCTTGGTCAGCTGGCCGTCGCTCTCGTAGGCGCCGTCGGGCAGTCCGGGGACGACGGGGACGCGGGGGCCGTCGGCGGGCAGCTCGACGGCGATGACGTTGAGCGGGTCGCCGGGCGGGTGCGGCCAGCCGTCGGCGGGGCCGTCCAGCCGCCGCTCACCGGGGCCGCCGAGCTGTTCGAGGACGCTCAGCCGGGCGGCGCCGTGGCCGGCCCCGGTGAGCAGCGCGGCGACGGCGGCGGGCGTGTCGGCCCCGGCGCTGAGCACCAGCAGCCGGCGCCCGGGGTTGAGGGCGAGCCGCAGGGTGTCCGGCGGGCGGCCGACCAGGCTGACCACCTCGGTGGACTCCAGCGGCCAGCCGAGCCGGGCGCAGGCGTACGCGACGGAGGAGGGGTGCGGCAGGACGCGCAGGCGTTCGGGGCCCGCGGTCTCGGCGAGGGTGCGGCCGATGCCGTAGAACATCGGGTCGCCGCTGGCCAGCACGGCGAGCGGGCGGCCGGCGTGGCGGTCGAGCAGCGCGGCCACGGCGGGGCGCAGCGGGGACGGCCACGGCACCCGTTCGGCGGCCACCTCGTCGGCGGGCAGCAGGCCGAGTTGGCGGGGGCCGCCGATCACGGCCCCGGCGGCCCGCAGTGCGGCCCGGGCGGCGGAGCCCAGGCCGGGCCAGCCGTCGGCCCCGATCCCGACGACGGTGATCGGGGGTGGCTGCTGGGGCACCGGTGGGCTCCTCGGGGCGGTCGGGATGAGGGTGTGGGCAGCCTACCTGGCGGTATCCGGCGGGCCGTGAGCCAGGGTGCGGGCCCGGTCGCACCGGGTTAGCGTCGTGCCGGGAACACCTCCGGGGGGACCTCAGCACGCAACGGAGGACACCATGTCCGAGTCAGCGGTCCCGAACACCACCAACAACGCCGGCGTCCCGGTGCCGAGCGACGACAACTCGCTCACGGTGGGCAGGGACGGCCCGATCCTGCTCCACGACCACTACCTGATCGAGAAGATGGCCCAGTTCAACCGGGAGCGGGTGCCGGAGCGGGTGGTGCACGCCAAGGGGGCCGGGGCGTACGGCGTCTTCGAGACGACGGAGGACGTCAGCCGGTACACCAGGGCGACCCTGTTCCAGCCCGGCAAGCGGACCGAGGTGCTGGCCCGCTTCTCGACCGTGGCCGGCGAGCAGGGCAGCCCGGACACCTGGCGCGACCCGCGCGGCTTCGCGCTGAAGTTCTACACCGAGGACGGCAACTACGACCTGGTCGGCAACAACACGCCGATCTTCTTCGTCCGCGACACGATCAAGTTCCAGGACTTCATCCGCTCGCAGAAGCGCCGCCCGGACAACGGCCTGCGCGACCACGACATGCAGTGGGACTTCTGGACGCTCTCGCCGGAGTCCGCCCACATGGTCACCTGGCTGATGGGCGACCGCGGCATCCCGAAGTCGTACCGGCACATGAACGGCTACGGCTCGCACACCTACCTCTGGTACAACGCGGGCGGCGAGCGGTTCTGGGTGAAGTACCACTTCAAGACCAACCAGGGCGTCGACTTCCTCACCCAGGAGGAGGCCGACCGGCTGGCGGGCTCCGACCCGGACGTGCACCGCGAGGACCTCTGGCAGGCCATCGAGGGCGGCAACCCGCCGTCCTGGACGCTGTACGTGCAGGTCATGCCGTTCGACGACGCCCCCGGCTACCGGTTCAACCCGTTCGACCTGACCAAGGTCTGGCCGCACGGCGACTACCCGCTGATCCGGGTCGGGACGATGAGGCTGGACCGCAACCCGGAGGACTACTTCGTCCACATCGAGCAGGCCGCCTTCGAGCCGGCCAACCTGGTGCCGGGCGTCAGCGTCTCGCCGGACAAGATGCTGCTGGGCCGGATCTTCTCCTACCCGGACACCCACCGGTACCGGATCGGGCCCAACTACGCCCAGCTGCCGCCGAACCGGCCGCACGTGCCGGTGCACTCGTACGCCAAGGACGGGCCGATGCGCTTCGACCCGGCCCGGACGGCGGCGCCCTACGCGCCGAACTCCAAGGGCGGGCCGGCGGCGAACCTCGCGCGGTACGACGACCCGGCGGCCGGCTGGCACAGCTCGGGCGACATGGTGCGCGAGGCGTACTCGCTGCACGCCGAGGACGACGACTGGGGGCAGGCGGGCACCATGGTCCGCCAGGTGCTGGACGACGCGGCGCGCGAGCGGCTGGTCTCCAACATCGTGGGGCACCTCAAGGGCGGGGTGAGCGAGCCGGTGCTGGAGCGGGCGGTGCAGTACTGGCGCAATGTCGACAAGTCGCTGGGCGACCGGGTCGCCAAGGGCGTCGGCAGGGACTGACGGGCCGTCGTCGGGGGCGCGGGCCCACCGGGGCCAGCGCCCCCGCTGCCCGCCCAGCGCCGCCGCTGCCCGCCTAGCGCCGCCGCCAGTCGCCGGAGACGATCAGCGCCGGGTGCGCGCGCAGCCGGGCGGCGGCCTCCGGTCCGGCCAGGTACACCCAGGCGTCCACCGCCGCGCCGTCCGCCGTCCGGACGGCGAGCCGCTCGCGCACGTACTCGCCCCGGCCGTCCGGCCGGCAGTCCTCCAGCCGGTCCAGCGCCGCGAGCGTCGCCGGGTGGGCGTCCGGGCGGACGGTGACCAGCTCGCCGCTGATCCGCCGCCCCGGCGCCGGGTCCGGCACGGCGTACGGGTACCCGGGTCCCGCGTGCAGCGCCGCGCCCTCCAGCACCGCCGCCCGCACCCCGGCGCACCGGCCGGCCAGGAAGGCGGCGTGGTTGCGCCCCCCGGTGAGCAGGGTGCCGTAGACGAAGAAGGGCAGCACGGGGTGTTCGGCGGGCACGGGGGGTTCCTCCTGGACGGGGCCGGTCGACAGTCGATGGTGCCCGCCCCGTGATACCCACTGGCGCGCGGGGTGGCCGATGCGGTGTCATGGCGGATGCAACTGCCAGCACCGTCCGAGGGGGACACCCATGACAGCTCCCGCCGAGCGCATACCCGCCGCGCCCGTGGACTCCCCGCCCTCCGCCGCCCCGCCCGCCGCCGGGCGGCTCGGGGTGGGCGTGTGGGTGGCGCTCGGCATCGTCTACGTGGTGTGGGGCTCGACGTACCTGGCGATCCGCATCGCGCTGGAGACCATGCCGTCCTTCCTCTCCGCCGCCGCGCGCTTCCTGACCGCCGGACTGCTGCTCGCCGGGTTCGTCGCCGCCCGCTACGGGCGCTCCGCCCTGCGGGTGGACCTGCGGCAGCTGGGCTCCGCCGCCCTGGTCGGTGGCCTGCTGCTGACCGGCGGCAACGGGCTGGTGGTGCTGGGCGAGAACTCGATCCCGTCGGGGCTGGCCGCCCTGCTGGTCGCCGCCGTGCCGCTGTGGATGGTGCTGCTGACCGCGGTCGGCGGTGACCGCCCGAGGCCGGCCGAGCTGGCCGGGGTACTGCTCGGGCTGGTCGGCCTGGGTGTGCTGTCCGCCCCGGCGATCGGCGGCGACATCGCGCCGGTCGGGGTGGTCGCGGTCCTCTTCGCCACCGTTACCTGGGCGCTCGGCTCCTACGCCTCCAAGCGCATCCGGATGCCCGGGAACGTCTTCGCCTCCAGCGCCTACCAGATGCTCGCCGGCGGCCTCGGAAATATGCTGATCGGACTGGCCCGCGGCGAGCAGCACGGCCTGAGCCCCGCTGACATCTCCGTCCGCTCCTGGCTGGCCCTGGGCGGCCTGGTGGTGTTCGGCTCGCTGGTCGCCTTCACCGCGTACGCCTGGCTGCTGCGCGCCGCACCGCTGACCCTGGTCGCCACCTACGCCTATGTGAACCCGGTGGTGGCCGTGCTGCTGGGCTGGTTGGTGCTGTCCGAGCCGCTGACCGGCCCCACCCTGCTGGGCGGGGCGATCGTGGTCGCGGGCGTCTGCCTGGTGGTGAGCGTCAGCCGGTCGTCGGGGCGCTCGTCCGCTCGAAGGTCCGCACGGTGACCCCGTTGGGGAAGGTGCGCGAGCCGGTGGGCTCGAAGGCGTGCGGGGCGTAGTCCGCGCGGAACAGCGGGACCCCCGAGCCGAACACCAGCGGGTACTGCTTGACGACCAGTTCGTCGATCTCCGGCAGCAGCTGACCGGCCAGGTCGCCGCCGCCGCAGAGCCAGATGCCGAGGCCGTCCTCCCGCTTGAGCTCCCGCACCCGGCTCAGCGGGTCGGCCGCGGTGACCTCCACCGCGGGGTCGGGGCTCCCGGCCAGGCTGCGGGAGAAGACGATCTGCCGCAGGTGGGCGTACGGGCTGGTGAGGCCGGCCGGCAGGCCCTGGCCGTACGTGCCGCGGCCCATGACCACGGTGTCGAAGCGCTTGTTGGGTGCGTCGGCGAATCCCATCGCGGCGCGTCCGGGGGTCGGCACCGTCTCCGGGTACTCCTCGCACATGTGGGAGAGGAACTCCCCGCCGACGTACGCCATGAGCGCCGCGTAGTCGTCGTCCGGCGCGGCGATGAAGCCGTCGAGGGTGGCGCCGACGTAGTAGGTGAGCTTTCGCATCCGTGTCCTTCGTTCCGTCCGATGAATTACGACAGTTATAGTACTTCGACTGTAGTGATTGCCAGAGCATTCCCGAGGGAGATCCAGCGATGGCCCAGAACCCCGCCCGGCGCACGGCGCTCACCGACGCCGCCATCGACGCCCTCCCGGCCCTGGTCGACACCCTGGTCGCCCGCACCGTCCCGGACGACTGATCAGCACTCCGCCGCGATCCGGCGGACCGCCTCCTCGACCAGGTCCGCCCGTTCGGGCACCGGGGCCGCCGGAACCTCGATCAGCCGGTAGCCGCACGCCCGGTACACCTGCTCGTGCAGCCGCTCGAAGGCGAGCGCGTCCGCGGGGGAGATCCGGCGCGCGGCCGTCCGCTCGACGAAGCCGAGGCCCCGGACGAAGAACACCTCGCGCCGGTAGACGGCCTCGGCCCCGATGCGCTCCAGCTCCGCGGTGAGCACGGGGGAGGCGGGGCGGCCGAGGAAGATCCGCAGCGCCTCGGTGCACACCGGGGAGCGGTCGTGGAACCGGACCGGGTCCGCCGACCGCTCCGCCGGGGCCGGGGCCGGGGTGAGGGCGAGGGTCCGCTGAAGTGCCGCCACCTCGTCGACGAAGTCGCCCCGCTCCCACGGTGCCGGCTCCCCGGCGGCCTGCCGCCGGCCGATCACCTCGGTCGCGGCCTCCCGCACGACCTCGAAGCCGCGCTGCGCCAACTCCTCCAGGAGCGTGGTCTTTCCGGAGCCCGGGGTGCCGGTGAGGACGAACCGCCGCACGATGCCGCCGCCCCCTCAGACGAAGCGGATGTGGCGCACGCCGACGGCGGCGCGCCGCAGCCTGGCGCGCAGCGGGCCGCCGGTGTCGGGGGCGAGGGCCAGCCCGGCGGAGGCGGCGAGGCGGTCGGCGACCCCGGCGACGCTCAGGCCGTCGGTGCGGACGTGCTCGCCGAACTCGTCGCCGCTCAGCCGCTCCAGGCAGTGGTCGAGCCGGGAGACGGCGAAGGACTCCCGGCGCAGCGGCGCGTCCTTCCCGCCGACCAGCTGCGCGGCGCGCCCGAAGCCGCGCTCGCGCAGCCGCCGCAGCACCTCCGCGCGCTCGGCGAGCAGCGCGAAGTGCCTTACGTCGTGGCCGCGTTCGCGCAGCCGGCCGACGGTCTCGGCGAAGTAGGACGGCTCGGTGACCGTCATCGGGACGATCACCGTGCCCGGGTGGTGGGCGAGCGTGCGGTCCAGCACCTCGAACACCCCCTGCCGCCAGGCCGGCAGGTCCTGGAAGTCGCCGCGCAGCTGCTTGGGCGTCATCCGGTGGAGGCCGAAGCCGACCTCCTCGGGGTCGCAGACGACGCTGCCGGGCAGCCGGCGCCGCAGCTCGTACGCGGCCTGCGTCTTGCCGCCGCCGAACGGTCCGTTGATCCACAGGAGCATGCCGTCAGCCTACCGACGACCAGGTGGCGAGCAGGGTGCTCAGGGTGACGCCCGGGCCGAGGCCGAGGACCAGGCCGCGGGCCTCCGGGGGAGGGGGTGTGCGGTGGGTGCGGGCGAGGACGGAGAAGACCGTCGCGCCGCCCAGGTTGCCCTCCTCGGTGAGGACGTCCCGGGAGTGCCGCAGAAAGGTTTCGTCAACGCCGAGCAGCATCCCGAGCCGGTCCAGGATCGCCGGGCCGCCCGGGTGCAGGACCCCGAAGTCCAGCGCCCGGCCGCCGTGCCGGTCCAGCCAGTGCAGCAGCGCCGGGCCCAGGTCGGTGACCGAGCGCAGCGAGGCCCGGGTGGACGCGAAGTGGTCGCCGCGGTGGTCGGTCAGCTTGCGGTAGCGGTCGGTGGTGCCCGGGATGGTGTACTCGAAGCACTGCTCCAGCCGCAGGCCCGGCGTGCGCCGCTCGGCGGTGACCACGGCGGCGGCCGCGGCGTCGCCCCACAGGCCCTTGTAGATCTGGTCCTCCACCGTGGTGCGGGAGTTCTGGTACATCGAGGAGAGCGACTCCGCGGCGACCACCAGCACCACCGCCGCCGGGTCCCAGGCCAGGAACCGCCGGGCCGCGATCAGCACGTGTGCGCCGCCCGCGCAGGCCAGTTGGCTCATCGGGAGGCGGCTGACGTCGGGGCGCAGGCCGAGGCTCTGCTGGAGGTGGACGTCGAGACCGGGCACGGCGTCCCCGGTCGCGCTGGTGACGATCACGCAGTCCACTTGCCCGGGCCGCACGCCCGCGTCCGCCATCGCCTCGCCGGCGGCGCGCTCTGCGGCGGCCAGCAGGTCGGCGAAGGTGGAGGTCTTGCGCTCGGCGGCGGTGCGTCCGGGGGAGGCGACCTCCTCGTAGGGCCGGAAGTAGCGGCGGGTGCCGGGCAGGTTGCCGAGGGCCAGGCGGACGGTCTGCGCCTGGCGGGGCGGGTACCCGGGGTTGCGGGCGAGGATGTCCTCCCGGATCCGTTCGGACGCCACGGTGTGCGGGCCGAGGACGAGCGCCGGGCGGCTGACGTGGGCGACGGGGGGAGTGGGGGCCTTGCTGGGCATGCGGATGGTTCCTTGCGGGCGGTGCGGATGGTGCGGGCAGTGCGGGCGGTACGGATGGTGTGAGTGGTACGAGTGGTACGCGTCGTGCCCGGCCGGGCACGGCCCGGCCACGCTACCCGCCGCTGCCGTCCCGCCCCGCCCGGTCCCGCCCGGTCCCGCCCGGTCCTGCCCGGTCCCGCCCGGTTCTCCGGAGCGCCCGCGCCGGAGCGGATCATTCGAATACCATCCGTCAGGTGCCCGGCCCGGCGGGGGACCGGGGGAGCGGGGGCGGGCGTCATGGCGGGCACGGACGGGCGGACGGCGACGGCCACCACGGCGGGAGCGCCACCGCAGGCACCGCGCGCCCTGTGGCGGCAGCGGAACTTCGCCGCCCTCTGGTCCGCCCACACCGTCAGCCAGTTCGGCACCCAGCTGAGCCTTTTCGTGCTGCCCGTCCTCGCGCTCACCACCGTCGGCGCGACCCCCGCCCAGCTCGGCCTGGTCTCCGCCGCCGAGACGCTGCCGTTCCTGCTGGTGGGCCTGCCCGCCGGCGCGCTGCTCGACCAGTGGGACCGGCGGCGGGTGATGGTCCTCGCGGACGCGGGGCGGGCGGTCGCGCTCGGCGCCGTCCCGCTCGGCTACGCGCTCGACCTGCTGAGCGTGCCGCTGCTCTGCGCGGTCGGCTTCGTGACCGGCCTGTTCACCGTCTTCTTCGACATCGCCGACCAGGCCTTCCTGCCCGGGGTCGTCGGCCGGGGCGAGGTCCCGGCCGCCAACAGCCGCCTGGAGTTCTCCCGTTCGGCCGCCGAGCTCGCCGGACCGGGACTGTCCGGCCTGCTGCTCCAGTGGGTGACCGCCCCGCTGGTCCTGCTCGCCGACGCGGCCAGCTACCTCGTCTCGGCCCTGCTGCTCGGCGCGGTCCGCACCCCGGCGCCGCCCGCCGGCCCCGCCCCGGCGGCCCGGGAGCGGATGCGCACCCGGATCGCCGAGGGCCTGCGCTTCGTCCTGCGCCACCGCGCCCTGCGCTCGCTCACCGTGGCCTCCGCCGTCGCCAACCTGGCCGGGCTCGGCGGCGCGCTCAGCGCCCTGCTGCCCGCCTTCGCCCTGGGGGACCTCGGCCTCTCACCCGGCCGGCTCGGCCTCGCGCTGACCGTCGGCAACGTCGGCGCCCTGCTCGGCGCGCTGTTCACCGCCCGGCTGGTGCGGGTGCTGGGCCTGGGCCGGCTGCTGCTCGCCGTCCGCTGCCTGCCGGGCCTCGGCGTGCTGCTGCTCGCGACCGCCCGGCCCGGCACCGCCGCGCCCACCGTGGCGGTGGCGGCCGGGGTCATCGCCACCGGCATCACCGCCTACAACATCGCCCAGGTCAGCCTGCGGCAGGCGGTGACCCCGGCGGCGATGCAGGCCCGGATGAACGCCTCGGTCCGCTTCGTCGTCTGGGGCACGCTGCCGCTGGGCGCCGCCGGCGGCGGCCTGCTCGGGTCGGTGGTGGGCGTGCGCCCGGCGCTCTGGGCGGTCGCCGGGGTGGCGCTGCTGTCCGTGCTGCCGCTGCTGCTGACCCGTGAGGTCCGCGCGCTGGACGGCTTCCCGGACGGCCCGGCGGAGTGACCCGGCGTCAGGCCGCGTACGGCGGCCTGCCGGCCCACCAGTGGCCGGGCGCCACCGGGTCGCGGCTGGTCCAGAACTCGATGAGGCCGGAGACGAACTCCTCGGCGGAGAGGGTGCCGTCGCCGTCCCGGTCGAGGTGGTGGAACGCCTCGTCGGCGTCGTCGCGGGAGAGGGCGGCGAAGTGGCCGCGCTGGAAGACGAAGAACTCGCCCGCGTCGACCGTCCCGCTGCCGTCCACGTCGGCGATCGCCAGGAACGCCTCGGCGAGCGCCCCGAACACGGTCCGGGCGGCCACCGGGTCGTCGGCGAGCGAGCGGGTCGAGGCGACGAACTGCCGCCGGCTGATCGCCGTGGTCCCGACCGGCAGGTGGGAGACGTGCAGGTCGCGCCAGATGGCGAGGTAGGCGGCGACGATCCGCTTCTCGGCGTCCGACCCCTCGGCGTGGCCCAGCGACCGGGCCACCGCGTGGCCCATCAGGACGTGGTCGTGCTCGGTCAGCAGGCCGTCCCCGTCGGCGTCGAGGTGGTCGAACCCGTGGTTGATCCTCGCGAGCAGCAGTTCCTCGGACACCCGTCTCCCCCGGCTGGTCGGTCCCGGCATTCACGGCGGAACCAGTCACAACGATCGGACGCAGCACGCTATCCCGCCGGGCGCCGGCCGCGCAGCCGAAGCCGCGAAGTGGCACCCGGCCGGATCGGCGGTCCGCCGGTCAGCCCGCGCCCTGGAGCGCCGCGTCCGCCAGCTTCTCGGCCAACTCGCCGAAGGAGGACTCGAGTTGTTCGTCGGCGATGCCGTTGGCGTAGCCCTGGAAGGCGAGGGCGGCCTGGGCCTGGACGGCCGGGGTGGCGAAGCCGGGGTCGATCGGCAGGGGGCCGTCCGGCGGCCAGGGGAGCGGCCAGTGGCGGGGCCACGGGATCCGGCCGTGCGGGGTGCCGCACCAGTCGTCGCCGGCCTCGGCGAGGATCTGCCGGGCGTCGCCGCCGGAGACCCGGGCGGTGATGGCGGCGTTCGCCACGGCGGTGACGGTGCGGGCGACGGACAGCCGCAGCGCGGCGGCGACGGGCGGCAGCGGCTGCGGGTTCAGCCCGGCCGCGCCGCCGACGTTCTCGGCACGGGCCGCGAGGAGGCCGCCCAGGACGCCGTGGGCCGCCTCGTGGGGGATCAGTCCGTCCAGGGCCGCGGGATTGAGCCGGCCCACGAGCGAGACCAGGGTGACGGATCTGTGGACGAGCGTGGTCATCGGGAAACCCCTTCTCCGGGGACGGGTGGCCGCGTGCTCACGGTCGGTGACCGATCGTAGGTGCAGCGCCCGCGCGGACGGGGGACCGACACCACCGGCCACCGGCTGCCGGCTGTCGGTTACCGCCCGCCGCCGCTCAGCGGGCGGCGGCGAGCAGTTCGCGGGTGTACGCGGTGTGCGGGGCGGCGAAGAGCCGGTCGCGGTCGGTGGACTCGACCAGTCGGCCGCGGTGCATCACGGCGACCCGGTCGCAGAAGTGACGGACCACCGCGAGGTCGTGCGAGACGAACAGGAAGGCCACCCCGAGGCGTTCGCGCAACTCCATCAGCAGGTTGAGCACCTGGGCCTGGACCGAGACGTCCAGCGCGGAGACCGGCTCGTCGGCGATGATCAGCCGCGGCTCGGGGGCGAGCGCCCGGGCGATGCCGATCCGCTGGCGCTGGCCGCCGGAGAACTCGTGCGGGTAGCGGTCCAGGTGGGCGGCGGTCAGGCCGACCTGCTCCAGCAGTTCGGCGGAGCGCTCGCGCCGCTGCCCGGCGTCCAGCGCGGTGTGCAGCCGCAGCGGGGTGTCCAGGGTCTGGGCGACGGTGCGGCGCGGGTTGAGCGAGGCGTACGGGTCCTGGAAGACCAGCTGGACCTCCTTGGCGAGCCGCCGGCGCAGCGCCCGGTCGGGCCGGGTGGCGTCCACGCCGTCGTAGCGGACGGTGCCGGCGGTGACGGGCTGGAGGCCGGCCAGCACCCGGGAGGTGGTGGACTTGCCGGAACCGGACTCGCCGACCAGGCCGAGCGTCTCGCCGGGCGCGATGCGCAGGCCGACGCCCTCGACCGCCCGGACCGGCTCGGGCCGCCCGCGCCACGGAAGGCGCAGGCCGCGGCCGGGGAAGTGCACGGCGAGGTCCTCGACCTCGGCCAGCCAGCGGCCCTGCGCGGCGCCCGGCCCGGGCCGGGGGACGGCCGGCCGGGGCGCGGGCGAGGGGTCGTCGACGGTCGGCAGCGGCGTGCCCGGGACGGAGTCCAGGGTGAGCGCGGCGCCGACCAGGGCCGTGGTGTACGGCTCGCGGGGCGCGGCCAGCAGCGTCGCGGTCGGCGCCGACTCCACCGCCCGGCCGCCGCGCAGCACCAGGGTGCGGTCCGTGGTGCCGGCGACCACCCCGAGGTCATGGCTGACCAGCAGCACCGCGGTGCCGTGCTCGCGCTGCAGTTCGCCGAGCAGGTCGAGCACCTGACGCTGGACGCGGGCGTCGAGCGCGGTGGTCGGCTCGTCGGCGATCAGCACGTCGGGGTCGTTCATCAGCGCCATCGCGATCATCACCCGCTGCCGCATGCCGCCGGAGAACCGGTGCGGGTAGTCGCGCGCCCGGGCGGCCGGGATGCCGACCCGGTCGAGCATCGCCGCCGCCCGCCGCCGGGCCTCGGCGCGCCCGGCGCCCGGGTGGTGCAGCCGGTACATCTCGGCGAGCTGCGCGCCGACGCCGTGGAAGGGGCTGAGCGAGGTGAGCGCGTCCTGGAAGACCAGCGCCACCCGGCCGCCGCGCACCCGTCGCAGGACGGACTCCTCGGCGCCCACCAGTTCCTGCCCGGCCAGCCGGATCGAACCGGTGACGGTGGTGGTGCGCGGGTCGTGCAGGCCGAGCACGGCGAGCCCGGTGGCGGACTTGCCGGAGCCGGACTCGCCGACCAGGCCGAGGACATCGCCGCGGGCCAGGTCGAAGGAGAGGCCGCGCACGGCGGTGACCGGGGCGCCGCCGCGCGGGTCGGCGAAGGTGACGGAGAGGTCCCGCACGCTCAGCACCGGCGGCTCGACCTGCCGGCCGGGGGCGGCGGGACCGGCGGCGGGGTCGGAGGCGGCACCAGCGGCGGTGCCCGCGGTGGCACCAGCGGCTGCGGGGACGGGGGAGGGGGTCATCGGGACGGACTCCAGAGCGGGAGGGGGCGGTCAGCCGAGGCGGATGCGCGGGTCGAGCCAGGCCACCACCAGGTCGGCCAGCGCGACGAACAGCACGACGAAGCAGGCGGCCAGCAGCACCGCGCCGACCACGGCCGGCAGGTCCTGCCCCTCGACGGCCTCGGTGGCGAACCGGCCCACGCCGTTCAGCCCGAACACCGTCTCGGTGATCACCGCGCCGCCGAGCAGCGCGCCCGCCTCCAGGCCGAGCAGCTGCACCAGCGGCCCGGCGGCGCCGCGCGAGGTGTACTTGAGGTGCGTGCGCAGCCGGCCGAGGCCCTTGCCGCGGGCCGTGCGGACGTACTCCTCGTTCATCGTCTCCAGCAGCTGGGAGCGCGAGAGCCGGGCGAACACCGCCGAGTTGACGAAGCCCAGCACGATCCAGGGGAGCAGCAGGCCGCCCGCCCAGGCGGCCGGGTCGGCGGCCGGCGGGGTGTAGGAGGGCAGCGGCAGCAGTCCGGTGGTGTAGACCAGGCCCCACTGGGCGACGTAGCCCAGGAAGTAGATCTGCACGCTGGCGCCGACCAGGGTGAAGCCGGAGAGCAGCTTGTCGGTCCGGGTGCCGTGCCGCAGCGCGCTGACGAAGCCGGTGCCGAGCCCGAGCACCACCAGGACGGCCAGCGCGCCCGCCGCCAGCGAGGCGGTGACCGGCAGGTGGTCGGCCAGCGCCTCGGTGACCGGCTGGTGCAGCCGGTAGGAGTAGCCGAGGCACGGCGCGTCGCAGTGGATCGTGGAGCCGTCGACGTCCTGGATGTCCCGGCCGGCGACGATCCCGGCCAGGTAGTCGGTGTACTGGGTGAGCAGCGGCTGGTCCAGGCCCATGCTCGTGCGGACCGCCGCGACCTGGCCGGTGTCGCAGCGCGGGCCGCAGGCGGCGCGGGCCGGGTCGGCGGGGGCGGCGTAGAAGAGGGCGAAGGCGGCGGCGGAGACCGCGGCCAGGACGGCGAGCGCCTGGAGGATCCGCCGCAGGGCGAAGGAGAGCATGGTGGCCGGTCCGGGTTCGGGGGGCGTCGGGGCGGTGGTCCCGCCGCGCTCGCGGGGACGGCGCGAGGCGGGACCACCGGGGGGTTTCCGTGGCGGGTCAGGACTTCAGGTAGAGCCAGGCGAGGCTGACCGTCCCGTAGATCGGGTGGATGAACGCGCCGCCGACGTTGGAGCCGCGCAGCTGGTTGACCGTCGGGTAGCTGAACGGCAGCACCGGCAGGTCCTTCATCACCGTCTGCTCCAGGGCGTACAGCTCCTTGGCCTTGGCGCGCGGCTCACCGATCTGGTTGATCCGGTCGATCTCCTTGTCGACCTCGGGGTTGCGGTAGCGGGCGGAGTTGATGTCGCTGTTGGCACGGCCGTCGAAGGAGAACGGGATCAGCGTGGAGGGCGTCGGCCAGTCGACCGAGCTGGTCTCCTCCCACAGGTCGTACGGGGAGTCGGCGCGGTGCACCTCGTCCAGCAGCGCCTTGGGGTCGACCGGCTTGGGCACCACGGTGATGCCGGCCTTGGCGAAGCCGTCCACCAGCACCTGGGCGACCCGCTGCCCGTCGGGGGTGTTGGCGTACGCGTAGGTGAGCGGGGCCGGTGCCTGCTTGGCCTTGGCCAGCGCGGCCTTGGCGGCCTCCGGGTCGCCCTCCGGCCTGGCCGGGTCGAGGTCGTACTTCTGCCAGTCCAGCAGGGCGGGGGAGCTGAGCGTGGTGGCGAGCTCGCCGGCCCGGCTGCCGCCGCGGACCTGGCGGGCCTGCTGGCGCGGGTAGGCGAGGTTGAGCGCCTTGCGGACCTCGACGTCGGCCACCCGCTCGTTGTTGACCATCAGGTAGGTGACGAAGGCGCCCTGCCGCCCGGAGACGACCAGGTCCTTGGCCTTGGGGTCGGTGTCCACGGTCTGGTACAGCTCGGGGGAGAGCAGGGTGGCCGCCGTGGTGGCGTCGGCGCCGCCGTCGCGCCCGGAGAGGATCTCCTGGTTGATGTTGAGCGCCTCCTTCCCGAAGGTGAAGACGAACTTCTCCGGGTACTGGCTGCGGATCGGGTCGGTCTCCGGCTTCCAGTGCGGGTTGCGCTCCAGCACCATGCGGGTGTTCTGGACGTGCTCGACGATCCGGTACGGGCCGGTGGCGAACGGCTGGCGGTCGTAGTCGGTGCCGGTGTCCTTGTCCCGGCGCACCGGCGAGGAGGAGGACTGCGCGGCCATGTACGGCACGTCGGCCTGCGGCTGCGGGAAGTGGAAGACGACGGTGCGCTCGTCCGGGGTCTCGATCGCGGCGAGGTCGCCGTCCTGCGGGCCGCCGTACTTCTTGCGGGCGTCGTCGTAGCTCGCCTCGCCGGTGAGCCACTGCGGCCAGTACGGCGGGCCGACCTCGTAGCCCTTGCCGAAGGAGCGCTGGATGCCGTACTTGACCTGCTGGGAGGTGATCGGCTGGCCGTCCTCCCAGGCCACGCCCTCCTTCAGCCGGTACGTCCAGGTGCGGCCGCCGTCGGTGGAGGTGCCGGTGTCGGTGGCGAGGTCGCCGACCAGCTTGGCCTTGCCGTCGACCACCTGGTACTGGGTCAGCTGGCGGCCCCAGAGCAGCGAGGTGTTGTAGGTGGCGCCCGCGTACACCTTCTGCGGGTCGAGGTGGCGGAAGTCGGTGGCGTTGTAGACGTTCACCGTGCCGCCCTGGCGGGCGCCGGCGACGGCGGGGGCCGGGCCGGCGCTCTCCTGCTCGGTGCCGAGCGCGGCGGTCAGCGGCGAGGCGTCCTTGGCCGCGGCGCCGGGCCCGGCGGTGGAGGAGGTCGAGGCGGCGCCGGCCGAGCAGGAGGTCGCCAGCAGGGCGGTCGCGAGGACGGCGAGGGACGGTCTGATCCAGCGCATGGCGAATCTCTCCTTGCCCCGGGGTCGGGGCGGTCGGGTGAACGTGGGCGGAAAAAGCGGGAGGGGGAGGCCTCAGCGGGCGGCGCGCGGGTCCAGGGCGTCCCGGACGGCGTCGCCGAGGAGGTTGAAGGCGAGCACGAAGACCAGCAGCGCGACGCCGGGGAAGACCATGTAGGTCGGGTCGGCCTGGAACACCTCGGAGCCGCGGGCGATCATCCGGCCCCAGTCGGGGACGGGCTCGGTGATGCCCACGCCGAGGAAGGACAGCACCGCCTCGGAGGCGACGAAGGTCGGCACCGCCATGGTGGAGTGCACCAGCAGCTGCGCCCGGACATTCGGCAGGAGTTCCCTGACGACGATGTGGAACCGGCTCGCGCCGAGCGCCCGGGCGGACTGCACGAAATCCCTTTCCCGGAGCGAGCGGACGGCGGCCCGCAGGGAAAGCGCGAGCGGAATCCAGCCGAACGCGGAGAAGACCAGGACGAGCACCAGGAACTGCATCCACACCGGTTCCGCGGTGCCCGGGTCGACCAGCCGGGACTGGATCACCGGGCTGAGCGCGAGCAGCAGGAGCAGCGTCGGGAAGGCCAGCAGGACGTTCGAGAGGAAGCCGAAGACCCGGTCGGTGACCCCGCCGAGGTAGCCCACCGCGACGCCGGCCAGCACCCCGAGCGCGGTGGTGACGGCGGCCGAGGCGAAGGCGATCAGCAGCGAGGTGCGGATGCCGTACAGCAGTTGGGTGAACACGTCCCGGCCGAGGCCGGGCTCCAGGCCGAACCAGAACTCGCCGGAGATGCCGCCGTTCGGCGCGAGCGGCAGGCCGCCGTCGCTGAGCAGGCCGGGAGTGTTCTGGCCGTAGTGCTCGGTGGGGTTCTTGCCGTACAGCGCGGCGATCAGCGGGGCCGCCAGGGCGAGCAGCAGGAAGAGCAGGACGACGCCGAGCGCGAGGGCCCCGGTGCGGTCGCGGCAGACCCGGCGCAGCAGGCTCCTCGGGGCGGGCGCCGGGAGCGGCGCCGGGGCGTCCGGCGCTGCGACTTGTTCGACCACTGCCATGAGAGGCGTACTCCCCGAATTCTCTGCCGCCCCGTGGGTATGGGTGCGTCGGCGGGCATTTCCGGACGGCCGGTCCGGGGGTTTCCCGGAAGGCCTTCCGGGCGTCATCAGACCGGATGCCGGGGAGCTTTCGCAAATCATTCCGAGGACGTCCGCGAACTGGTTCCCGTGCTTTGTTTCGGGAATTGTGACGGCTTCATTCCGCCGCAATACTGCTGTAGCAATAGAACGGACATAGGTGGACGAAAGGAGTGTCATGTCCGCCGCCGTCCCGGATGGTGAGACCTCTGCCACAAGCCGCCCGGCGCTGTTACGATTCCGGCGGGCCGCGACTGGCGCGCACGGATGGAATCGACCATCGGGAAGCGGCCCCGTGCCGGATCACGACGCAGTTGCCGAGCGCCTGGGCCCCCCGACTCCCCCCAGGAGACCGCCATGGCCCAGCAGCCGCACACGGCCGCCACCCCCGCCGCCAACACCGCCTTCCGCTCCGCGCTCGACGTGGTCCGCGAGGTCGAGCCGCGGATCGCCGCCGCCATCGGCCAGGAGATCGACGACCAGCGCGCCTCGCTCAAGCTCATCGCCAGCGAGAACTACGCCTCCCCGGCCGTCCTGCTCGCGATGGGCAACTGGCTCAGCGACAAGTACGCCGAGGGCACCGCCGGCCGCCGCTTCTACGCCGGCTGTCGCAACGTCGACACCGTCGAGACCGTCGCCGCCGAGCACGCCCGCGCCCTGTTCGGCGCCGACCACGCCTACGTCCAGCCGCACTCCGGCATCGACGCCAACCTCACCGCCTTCTGGGCCGTCCTCTCCCAGCGCGTCGAGAGCCCCGCCCTGGAGCGCGCCAAGGTCCGCAACGTCAACGACCTCACCGAGCAGGACTGGGCCGAACTGCGCCGGGACCTCGGCAACCAGCGCATGCTCGGCATGTCCCTGGACACCGGCGGCCACCTCACCCACGGCTTCCGCCCCAACATCTCTGGCAAGATGTTCGACCAGCGCAGCTACGGCACCGACCCGGCCACCGGCCTGATCGACTACGACGCGCTGCGCGCCACCGCCCGGGAGTTCCGCCCGCTGATCCTGGTGGCCGGCTACTCCGCCTACCCGCGGCGGGTGAACTTCGCGAAGATGCGCGAGATCGCCGACGAGGTCGGCGCCACCCTGATGGTCGACATGGCGCACTTCGCCGGCCTGGTCGCGGGCAGGGTGCTCACCGGCGACTTCGACCCGGTCCCGCACGCCGACATCGTCACCTCCACCACCCACAAGTCGCTGCGCGGCCCGCGCGGCGGCCTGGTGCTCAGCACCGCCGCGCTCGCCGAGCACGTCGACCGCGGCTGCCCGCTGGTGCTCGGCGGCCCGCTCTCGCACGTCATGGCCGCCAAGGCGGTCGCCCTCGCCGAGGCCCGCCGCCCCGAGTTCCGCACCTACGCCCAGCAGGTCGTGGACAACGCGCAGGCGCTCGCCGAGGGCCTGCGGCGCCGCGGCACCGCGCTCGTCACCGGCGGCACCGACAACCACCTCGTGCTCGCCGACGTCTCCGGCCACGGCCTGACCGGCCGTCAGGCCGAGGCCGCGCTGCTCGACTCCGGCGTCGTCACCAACCGCAACTCCGTCCCGCAGGACCCGAACGGCGCCTGGTACACCTCCGGCGTGCGGATCGGCACCCCGGCGCTCACCACCCGCGGCCTCGGCACCGCCGAGATGGACGAGATCGCCGGCCTGATCGACACCGTGCTGCGCGCCACCACCCCGGCCGCCACCGCCTCCGGCGCCCCGTCCAAGGCCCAGTACACCCTGGACCCGGCGGTCGCCGAGGGCGTCGCCAAGCGCGCCGCCGACCTGCTCGCCGGCTTCCCGCTCTACCCGGGCGTCGACCTGGCC